>JAGAOS010000079.1 GCA_017623575.1 Clostridia bacterium | reverse complement strand
TTGTTGCACACAAAAATCTCTCAAAATTCTGCATATTTCAGGTCGCAGAATTTTGAAGTGGTAGATTTTGCACTCTGCAAGGCAAAAACACAGTAAATCCTAACGGATTTACGAGTATTTTAACAAAGCAGAGGGGAAAATCTACCCGTCAAAATCGGGTTCGTTTATTCCTCCTCTGCTTAAAAAAGTCGTTTCCGAAAAATAACGGAAACGACTTTTAAATTTATATGTTTATTCTTCTTCCTTGTGTTTTGCATATTTTTCAATGTTAAAGCGTGGGCGCTCCTTGCTTTCAACATAAATTTTACCAACATATTGACCAACTAAACCAATTGCGGCAAGCTGAACACCGCCCAAAAACCATATTGAAATTATAAGAGATGCCCAACCCGGCTCGGCATTGCCGGTAAAATAGGAAATCAGCGAATAAATAAGTGCCGCTACAGAGCATATTATAATTATAATTCCAAGGGCGGTTATAAGCGAAATGGGCTTAATGCTAAAGGAAGTAATTCCGTCAAAGGCGAATTTAAGCATCTTTTTAAGGGGATATTTGGATTCGCCTGCCACTCTTTTGCTTCTTTCATAATAAACCTTTTCGGTTTTAAAGCCTATAAGGGGCACAATACCGCGAAGAAATAAATTCCTCTCCTTATACTCTGAAAGCGCCTCCACTGCACGATGACTCATAAGGCGAAAATCTGCGTGGTTATAAACCGATTTTGCACCCATAGCCGACATCACCTTATAAAAGCCCTGTGCGGTTGCTCGTTTAAATACCGAATCGCTGCTGCGGTCACTGCGCACACCGTAAACAATATCGGCGCCGTTTAAATAAGCATCTACCATTTTTTCTATGGCATTAACATCATCCTGCAAATCTGCATCTATAGAAACGGTAATATCAGAATCCTCATTTGCCGTTAAAAGCCCTGCTAAAAGCGCATTTTGGTGACCAACATTTCCCGAAAGCTTTAGTCCGCGCGCAAAAGGATTTACTTTTGTTTCTTCTTCAATAAGCTGCCAGGTTTTATCCTTACTGCCGTCATCCACAAAAAGTACAAAGCTTTTTTCACTTATTTTTTTTGAAGCTATCATACCCTTTAAAACCTCGGTTAGACTTTTAACCGAAAAGGGGAAGGCTTCTTCTTCATTATAGCAGGGTACAACTATAGCGAGGGTGTTTTTTAAATCCATTTTGCTCTCCTAATTAATATTCCCAGTTTTCGGGGTCGGTAAGGGTAACGGCAGAAACATAGCCGTCAATAATAATAAATCTTAAATCGTAGCCGCCAATACTGTATTTAATACATTCACTGTTTTCCGGAATAACGGGTAAAAAGAATGCATCCTCTTTGGTTGTTTCGGCTCTTTCATAGGTTTCAAGTCCAACTGCGTGAATAACATCATCAGCGTCATAAACACCGCCTAATGAAAAATCATAGGCATATTCCTGAGCAATAATAACCGAAATTCCGTTTTCTTTATTTTTCTTTTCGTAGCAGAAGGTCATACTTCCGCCAAGCAGCCATACATCTTCGTCACCTTCGTCAACAATAAGCTCCTCAATTTCACTGCCCTCATCAATGTGGCTCATAAAGGTTTCCTTAAGGTTTTCAATATCGTGACCAAGGGTGTATGGAACCTCTGGGATTTCACCTTTTTCGGCATAGCCAACAATGTTTACAGAGTGGGCGAGGGGAGCTACCGATGTTACGGGAGCAGTATCCTCCTCGTTTTTTGCGCATCCCACAAAGGAGAGGCAAAGTGCCAAAACCAAAATAACTGATATAATTTTTGAGATTTTCATAAAAGTACCTCCAAGTTTAAGGTAATAATTCATAGGCTGGTTCGTCGGTTTCATTTTGCAGCTCAGTAAAGAAATAAGCGTTAAATATCGCCTTTAAAAGTCCACCGCTATAAGAGCTGTATTTACCGTGCTCAATAATAACAGCAACGGCAATTTCGGGGTTGTCATACGGTGCAAAAGCAATAAATACTGTGTGGTCTGCGCCCTTTGTTGTTTCGGCAGTACCTGTTTTACCGCCTACCGTAATGGGATAATCGGCAAAAACGCGGCTACCTGTACCGTCCTCAGTAACAGAAAGCATACCTTTTTTTACCGAGTTTATTACACTTTCATCCAGCTTAACGGTATCTACAATCTGGGGTTCGGTTTTTCTTATAACCTTATCCTGACTGTAGGACATTACCTTGTCAATAAGGGTTGTTTTGTATCTTACACCTGAGTTGGCAATTGTTGCGGTGTAGGTTGCAAGCTGTAGGGGAGTAAAGGCATTATCTGACTGACCAATGGCGGCAGAAAGCGTGTAACCCTCATACCACTCTGCACGGCTTTCAGGTCCTGCTAAGGTACCTGCGCTTTCGCTTACCTCAACACCTGTTTTAACACCAAGTCCAAGCTTTTTGCAGTAGGCATTCATCTTGGTTATTCCAAGGCGTCTTCCCGTTTCAAAGAAGAAGTAGTTGCAGGATTTTGAAAGGGCGGGTATAAGGGTAATGCCACCGTGGAAGTGCATACAGTTAGGCTGGTAATCTTTAAAGTGACGATATTTTCTTACACAGGTAATAACTTCACTGTCGGTTATAACACCCTCCTGCAGTGCGGCACAGGCAACGGCGGGTTTAAAGGTAGAGCCGGGGGGATAGGCGCCTGTAAAAGCGCGGTCAAAAAGGGGGCGACCTGTAGTATCTTTAACTAATGATTCATAATCATTTTCATATTGTTCATAGGTGTAGGTGGGGCAGTTTACCGCCGCAAGTATGCCTCCCGTTTTAACATTAACCGCAACAGCGGCACCTGCATTTGCATATATTTTATCGGCATTAAGCTGTTTTATGGTATCCATAAGCGCCTTTTGTGCTGAAATCTGAACATTTTTATCAATGGTTAGTCTGACTGTGCAGCCCGGAACAGGTTCTTTTGTTACTTCGGATGAAATAATTTTTCCTTTTGAATCTACGGTGTAGGTTATTTCACCGTCTGTTCCGCGAAGATCATCCTCACACGCCTTTTCAATTCCGCTTCGACCAACCTTATCATCATAAGAATAACCCTTTGCTTTAAGTTCCTCCCAATCCTCAGCGTAAATGGGACTAACCGTTCCAATTATATGGGGAGCAACAGAGGCGTTATCATATTCGCGGAAGGAAGCAACCTCAACAGAAACACCGTTTTCACCGTATATATCAGTGTTTTCCAATATAACTGTCATAACCTTACTGCTTACATCCTCTGCAAAGGTAAAGGGTACAGATATTGAAAAGCCTGCGCGCTCCATTGTGTAGCGCACGCCCATTATAAGGCGTTGCTGTTTTTTATCTCTATCCTCCAAGGAATATCTTTTAACAAGTGCATCAAAGCAGTTCTGAGGGGTTGCGTAGTGGGCTAATTCAAGCATATCCAGCATACGCTTTTTGGAAATCTCAGCCGCCTCCTTATCAAAGCTGTAGGGGGCAGTATCTGTAAGGGGAAGATCATCCTTCCATTCGTGATTTTTTAAAAGCTTGATAAGTGATAAAATAGTATCATTTATTGTTGTTTTGTTTATTGAAGCATAGTTGAAAATTATGTTATAGCCCTCGCGGTTTGTGGCAATGGGTCTACCGTAGCAGTCCAATATTTCTCCGCGGGATGCCTTTATAGGTGCTGTTATTTTTGAAATACCGTTGGCTTGTTCTACATACCGCTTAGAGTTTATAATCTGTATTTCAAATGCTCTGCCGAATATGAGAACAAATACAAGCACCGCGCAAACTACTATGGTAATATACCTGCGTTTATCTCGTTTTTTAATTTTTAATTCTTCTTTATAAAACTTGCCGGGCAATGCTCTCACCTCTTTTAAAAATTATTGTGCAATTAAGTGTTTTTTACAAAGCCATTTTACATAGTAAAAAAAAGGAATAGCAAAAAGCGCTGTGTAAGCGGCAGAGGGTAGATGATATTTTAAAAGCATCTGCAAAGCTGACGGATCGCCCGGTAAAAGGTCTAAAAACAACCATTTAAGCAAAAAATAAACTAAGCTTGTAAAAATGCTTACAATTATCATCGCCTTAATATTGCGGTTAAGAAAGTATCGGAATATAAGACCCACCGTAACACCCAACAGCATTAAAACAAAGGTGTTAAAATACAAAGTTCCGTTAGTTACAGTATCTAAAGCTATGCCACATAAAAGTCCTGAAATAAAGCCTGTCCATTCTCTTAAAAAGCAGGCGATTGCAGCAACGGCGGGAACTAACAAAACAGGAAAAGCGGTGCCGATTTTTAATGTAAAAAAATCAATGCGCTGAATAACAAAAATACCAAAGCACAAAAGCACCAACGAGTAATAAATATGATGATGGTATTTTTCAATATAATTAATCATATTCTATTCCCCCAAGGCATTTCCCTGACCGGTGAAATAGGTGATTACCATTACATCGCGAAGCTCACCAAAATCCACAATGGGAGTGATAATTCCATAAAGGGCAGTGTTATAGCTTTCGTTGTGGATGCTGTCAACCTTTCCTATTACAAGTCCTTCGGGGAAGACTCCGCCGCCTGAGGTTACTATATAATCGCCTGCGGCAACGCCGGAGCTTCTAAGAAGATTATTAATACGGGTTTTACCCTTTTCGGCAAGGCTTAGCTCGCCCGAAACAATACCTGCATCGCGGGTGCGTCTGTCAAGACCGCCACAGCTTATATCGGTATCTAAAATAGTAGTTACTTTGGAGTAGGAAGGGTTGACCTCGGATATGTAGCCAACCAGACCGGCATCTGTAATAACGGGGTCGTGAAGAGCTATACCTTGCAGACTTCCCTTATTTATATTGAATGAACCGTATGGGTCATCAGCATTACGGGATATAAGCATAGCAGGTTCCATAACATAATCGGTGTTTTGCTCTTTAATACCGTAATACTTCTCATACATTTCGTTTTCTTGCTTGGCTTTTTCGTAATCCATAAGGTCAGATGTCAGGTCATTTATTTGCTGTTTTAAAACAAGGTTTTCCTGCATTAATTCATCATTACTTTGGAATTTTTCAAAAAACAAGCCAATTTCATTTGAAACATTATTAAAGAATTCAGTTATTGATGATGTTGCGGCACCTAAAACGCCGTTTTGGGGCGAAAATGCACTTCCAACAATTGCGGTTATCAGAGATATTACAACAATGCTACAGGTTATAGTAAGCATTATTTTAAATTTTCTGCTTCTGAAGAAAAAACGCAAGGTATTCACCTCCCTTGAAATCGTTAAAGAATATTATCTGTATTTTTTAAGTCTTCGGAATGAATCATCATTAAAATCGGTACGCTCTAATTCCTTTTCGGTGCCAATAACAACACAGTCTAAGGGATTATCGGCAATAAAAACAGGTATGCCTGTTTCCTCAGACATAAGCTCGTCCAAACCGCGAAGCAGGGCGCCACCGCCGGTAAGAGTAATTCCGCGGTCAATAATATCGGCAGAAAGCTCGGGGGGTGTTTTTTCAAGGGTAAGGCGCACGGCATCAATTATCTGGGAAACGGTATCAGCCATAGCCTCGCGCACTTCGGCGGCGGTTATGATTATGCTTTTGGGCAAACCGTCAACAAGGTTGCGGCCCTTAATTTCCATACTCTGTTCATCCTCATAGGGCTTAGCAGAACCAATGCTGATTTTAATTTCCTCTGCGGTGCGCTCGCCAATAAGCATATTATGCATTTTTCTTATATAGTTGATTATAGCCTCATCCAGCTTATCGCCCGCAACACGAACCGATTGGGCGGTAACTATGTCACCTAAAGAAAGAACGGCAACCTCACTTGTTCCACCGCCGATATCTACAACCATACAGCCGGTGGAATCATCAACGGGTAATCCTGCACCAATTGCGGCTGCCTTAGGCTCGGGAATAAGAAGAATGTTATTAGGGCTGGCACCTGCCTGAATGGCGGCATCCTTAACAGCGCGGCTTTCAACCTCGGTTACACCTGCGGGAACACAAATAATAATGCGTACTCTGGTGAAGATTGAACCGTGAAGAGCCTGCTTTATGAATTTTTTTAGCATTGCGGCAGTAACATCAAAGTCGGCAATAACTCCATCCTTAAGGGGGCGGACTGCAATAATTGAACCGGGGGTTCTGCCTATCATTTCCTTTGCCTCGGTACCAACGGCACGGACAATATCATTTCTTGCCTCGTAAGCCACAACAGATGGCTCACGCATTACTATTCCTTTGCCCTTTATGCAAACCAGAGTGTTTGCAGTACCTAAATCTATTCCTATATCGCGAGTGAACATTTTTTGTTTCCTCCTAGAAAATTATCTATAATATTTTGTTGCAAAAAAGCTTTATTATTCGGTAACAGAATCCTTGCGTAACGGAACTATAAGATCTATAGCCATACTAATATTTTGTATTGTATCAATTGTGTTGCCGTGTTGACATTCGCCATCCAGAGTCCAGTCAAAGGGTTCTTCGGTTTCTACAGTGATTTTTGAGGTATGAAAAAGTTTTACTAAATCGTTTGAGAATTTTTGAGTCATAATTTCTCCGATTATTTTTTGTAGCTGAATAATATTGGCGGGTGTTTTTATAAGCAACAGCTCAAATTCGCCGTCATTCAGCGCAACCAGAGTTTCCTTGTACTTCAGCACGCCCCCCATTGAGGTGGTGTTTGAAATTGCGCCAAAAATAAATTCATCCTCTAATACTGTATCGTTAAAAGTAAATTTCACCTTATAAGGGCGGATGTTTGCAAGGCTCATAACACCCTCCAGCACATAAGCAAAATGACCTAAAATGTTTTTTGCCTCCTGCGGAGTGTTATAAGATGCCTCTGTAAAGGCTCCAAAGGATGCCACATAATTAAAGTATCTTCCCGAAAAATCACCTATATCAATTTTTTCGGTGTAGCCCTCAATAATATCCTTTGCGGCCTGCACAGGGCTTTTGGAAATACCAAGGCTGGATGCAAGGTCGTTTGTGGTACCAACGGGTATGTATCCTAACTTATGTGGGTAGGGATTTTCCATAAGCCCGCTTATAACCTCGTTCAAGGTACCGTCACCGCCTGCGCAAACCACCGTTTCAATATTCTTTGGACAATTTTTTGCCAATTCGGTGGCTTCCCCTCTTCCTTGTGTAAAAACAACATTTGCAGTAATTCCGGCGGCACTGAAGGTGTTAAGTATTTTCCAAATACTGGTTTTTAAAGACCCTCTGCCCGAAACGGGATTGACAATCATAAGTATATTTTTGCTCAAAAAAACCGGCACCTCCCTTAATAAGGATATAAACATACATATTAATTATATAAGCAAACGGCAAACAATTCAAGAGAAAAATAGCAAAATTAATAATTTTGTTTCAAAAGGAGTAATTAGCAATAAATGATTTACTTTATTTTATAGATAGTGTATAATTTTAAGACTTTTAAAATAAAGGATTAATCGTAATAAATAGTATATATAAAAAGTAAGCTTAAAAAAACATAAAAACAATTCTTACAATACTAAATAAAAACGCCTTGACATATATATTATATATATGTTAATATAATAGTAACAATATTTTAACAAAATAAATTATTGTTATATTATCAGCAGTTAGGAGGAAAATATGATGGAGAAAGCTTCTAAAGGGCTTTCCATTGCCGCTCTCGTTTGTGGTATTTTGGGAATTGTAGGTTCTTTTATTCCTGTAGTTTGCTACTTTACACTTGTTCTTGCTATTCTTGGTATTGTATTCGGTGCAAAAGCAGGAAAACTTGCTAAGGCAAACAATGAGCCTAAAGGTCTTGCAACTGCAGGTCTTGTACTTGGTATCATTGGTACCGCTTTTGGTGCAGTAGGCGTAATTTGTGTTGCGTGTGCAGCAGCAGCTATTGGTGCAGCAGGTTCTTTAATGTAATCTGAATCTAAGTACATAGTCGAGCATAGGGATGGTTGCCTTATGCTCGACTTTGTTGTAGTCAAAACATTTAAACTTAGCTATGAGTCTAGAAAGGCAAATTATGATACCAGTATTTGAAATTTTCGGAAAAGAATTTTCGGCATATATGATTACGGCTTTAATAGGTTATCTGGTTGTTATTTATACAATGTTCAAGCTTGCAATAAAAAACAAATTGGATGAATACCATATACTTTATATGCTCTTATTTGCTGCAATAGGCATTCTGCTTGGCGGACATATATTGTACGGCATTACAAATTTTGACCTAATTATAAATATGTTTAAAAATATCGGAGAAATATCATCCTTTAAAGAATTTATGGATAACCTAACCGTTATTTTTGGTGGTTCTGTTTTTTATGGCGGAATGTTGGGTGCCGTAGTTATTTCTTATATATATTTAAAAAGGAATAACCTTAATATGGGCAGATATTTCAGTTTGGCAATAATGGCTATACCTTTATTCCACTTCTTTGGAAGGGTAGGGTGCTTCCTTTCGGGGTGCTGCTACGGCGTTGAGTGGCAACACGGCATAACCTACCACCACGCCTTGGTTGACTCGGCAAACGGCGTGCCGCGTTTCCCCGTTCAGCTTGTTGAAGCCGTCTTTAACCTTGTTTTGTTTTTTGTTCTCTTACATATATATAATAAGAGCAAGCATAAGGCAAAAACGGTTTATCTGTATTTTATTGCATATCCCGTCTGCCGTTTTATTTTAGAGTTTTTGCGCGGTGATGAGTACCGAGGTTTCCTTTTCGGACTTTCAACCAGTCAGATAATATCAATTATACTATTTTTTGCAAGTTTTGGCCTTATGATATACCGTTATAAGACCTTTTACAAGAAATCGGAATAAAAAACAGCCCATTTTTGTTGTGATTTTGCACAAAAACGGGCTTTTATTTTCGTAAAAAATCGAGATTTTAACAAATTTTCAAAAAAAAGCAAAAAAAGACCTTCAAATTCAAAAAAATGCTTGCAAACAGTGGACTTTTGTGTTATTATGTATAGGCACGCAATGCGTGCAGATGTGCGTTGATGCGGGAGGTGGCCGACCTTGAGTCGGGAAATTTCCGCGGAGTATGTCCGATTTTAAACCGGGCGATGAAACTTAAAGGTAGTGCTTATTAAAGGATTCTTGCGACCTTTTTAAGCCAGACAGCTGAAATTGCTGTCTCCCGGCATAGACTGCGACCCCAGCCTATCCGGTTTTAAAATGTGCAGGGTTGAAACACCCGGCGCCGTGTAAGTTTTGCCCGCCAACAATTTAAGGAGGCGACAACAAAATGGCCAAGGAGAAAATCAGAATTCGTATCAAGGGATACGACCACGCTTTGGTAGACCAAGCAGCAGAAAAGATTGTTGAAACTGCAAAGCGTACAGGCGCTAGAGTATCAGGTCCCGTACCGCTGCCTACCGAAAGAGAAATCGTTACGATTCTCCGTGCTGTTCATAAGTATAAGGACAGCCGTGAGCAGTTCGAAATGAGAACTCACAAAAGGCTTATCGACATTCTCAGACCTTCAAACAAAACAGTTGAGGCTCTGACAGGTCTTGAGCTTCCCGCAGGCGTTGAATTCGAAATCAAGCTTTAAGCTTTAATCGAAATCTCGTCGGCTGGTCAAGTTGGCAGAAATGTCAACCAATAACCAATAAGGAGGAAAATAAAAATGCAAAAAGGTTTAGTTGGAAAAAAGCTTGGTATGACTCAGCTTTTTGACGCAAACGGAAATGTTGTTCCCGTAACTGTAATCGAAGCAGGCCCTTGTGTGGTTGTGCAGAAGAAAACAATGGAGAACGACGGTTACGAAGCAATTCAGGTTGGTTTTGAAGATCTGAAGGCTTCTAAGGTAAACAAGCCCCAGAAGGGTCACTTTGCAAAAGGTGATGTAGCTCCTAAAAAGGTGCTTCGCGAATTCCGTCTGGAGGACATCTCAGCAGTTAATGTTGGCGACCTTTTAAAGGCTGACGTATTTGCTGAGGGCGAGCATGTAGATGTAATCGGTACCAGCAAAGGTAAAGGTTACGCAGGCGTAATCAAGCGCTGGAACTTCGGCCGTTTAAAAGAATCTCACGGTACCGGCCCTGTTCACCGTCACGGCGGTTCGCTTGGTGTTATTGACCCCGCTCGCGTATTTAAGGGTAAGAAAATGGCAGGTCATCTTGGTGCTGAGCGCGTAACAGTTCAGAACTTAGATGTAGTTAAGGTAGACGCTGAAAACAACATCATCGCAGTTAAGGGTGCCGTTCCCGGTCCCAAGGGCGGAATTGTTGTTCTTAAAAACAGCGTAAAGGCCTAAGGGAAGGAGTGCAATAGAATATGCCTAATATAGCAGTATTGGATATGACCGGCGCTAAGGTCGGCACAATCGAGCTTAAAGATTCTATCTTCGGCATCGAGCCCAACGCAGTAGTAATGCATATGGCAGTTGTAAACTACCTTGCAAATCAGCGTCAGGGCACACAGTCCACTTTGACCCGTACAGAAGTTTCCGGTGGCGGTAAAAAGCCTTGGAGACAAAAGGGTACTGGCCATGCTCGTCAGGGTTCAACCCGCGCTCCTCAGTGGAGACACGGCGGCGTAGCCTTAGGTCCGAAGCCGAGAGATTATTCCTACTCTCTCAATAAAAAGGTTAGACAGCTTGCACTTAAGTCTGCTTTGTCTGACAAGGTTCT
>JAGAOS010000007.1 GCA_017623575.1 Clostridia bacterium | reverse complement strand
CTGTATTGTCAAGCAAAAAATTGTAAATATTGAATCTTTGTTATCAATTTTTGCATTGGTAGGGACAGACTTCCTCGACTATCCATGTAGATATATTGGATATTATATTCCATGCACAAATTTTCGGAACCAGATATTTTTTGTAATCACAATTTAATTTTACAAATATGAAATTTGTGTGTTTAATTAGAACAATCGTGGATGCTTGTCTCTACGGATGTATTTCCGTTTATAATGGTATTATAGGCAACTTCGGCTGCCTCAGGCTCCATATTACAATGTATAATCCAAAAATCGCAACAAGATAAAAGTCGATCAACTAACGCCATAGTATTAATAAGTGCCACAGGGTCTTTTGGCATATATACTTGCTTAATAAGGCGCTCTGTAACAGAACTTTTATTCATTTTTGTAACATAATTTGTTTCACTGCGCTCAATAAAGCAAATATGCTTTAATTTAGTACGCATATTGCCGCCTAAACGCTCTTTGCCCATCCACGGAGAACCATATGCATATGCAATATTAGGCTCACCATCAAAGAAACGAACAATAGGTTTATCACCATTAACAACGGTCATTTTATCCCCTAATAGCTGTTGCCATAAATTCATATGAGTAGTTTTACCGGTTCCTGAATGCGCCGCAAAAGCAACACCTACACCATCAACATCAAAGCAGGCTGAATGAAGCACAAAAGAATTATTCGAAGGCAACCAATCACCAATTTTTCTATGAATTGCCGATAGTTTATAGGTAGTTTCATATTTAACCTCAAGATCACTCTCCATCATTGCTCTTTCGAGGGCAATATCATTATCAGAGATTTTTATTACAACATCCTCTTTTTTGAAGTCAGCAAGATAATTTTGCATTATTTTAGAAAATGTTTTTATGTCTGTTTCAATTGCGAGGTTAAAATCAGCAATCTTACATTTAATAATACTCATAAATTACACCTATAGCTTTTCATTTTCAAGTTTTACAAAAGTATTATAAATATTTCTAAGCTTTGAATCAAGTCGATTTTTAATTGCAACTTTATCAACATTGTCGCAATGATCGGGTACGCCAGAACAACATTTTAAAGCAATACATAATGAGCGCAATTCGCAATCTTCACATTTTTCAGAAACAATTTTGCGCTCTTTATATTTTTGGATTTTTGCTATATCAATTTCATCGCTATAAATACTTCCATAAAAATCACTATCAACAAAATGCTCACATTTACCTAAATGACCATCAGGTACAATCATAACGGAATTATCGCTACACGCCATACAAGTATTAGGATTGCTAACAGCTTTGGGCAAGTTTTCAATTTTAATAGTAGGCATATTTTTATCAATAAAAGATTGAAGTTTAACCGAAGACTCAATCAACTTATGTCTATCATTAACCTTTCGGTTTTTTATTTCTGAACAGGTATCTTCAAAAAGCCTGACAACATAAATATAACATTTATTATATTTATTGAATTTTTCAACCAATATTTTGGATAATTCAAAAAGGTCATCGGCATTATGCTCATCCATATTAAGACGGATATTAACTTGAATACCTGCTTTCAAGGCATTTTCTATATTATCTAAAACCCTTTTAAAGGGACTACTTACGTCTTTGTATACATAATTCTTAACCCTATTATAAACCTCTTCGGTTCCATCAAGAGTAATTTGTAAGGTATCAAGTTTCCAAAGATCAACTGCTTTTTCAATAACATTTTCATCAAGCAAATATCCATTTGTGACCATCTTGGCAGTATAATCAATATTTTGATCTCTTAAATCTTTGGAAATAATATCAATAGCCTTTATATTACAAAGTGGTTCTCCGCCAAACCATTGAAGCTTTATCTTTTTTTCGCCTCTTCGCACAATAAAATCAGCAACATCATGTGCAGTTTGCTCGGTCATATTTGAAACCTTTGCACCCTGCTCAAAACAGTAAAAACAGCGGGCGTTGCAACCAGTTGTAGTTAAAATGACAAAAAAGTTTAAAGGAACGGGAGTATAAATACTTTGAATTTTTAATCGCGTATCAATAATCTGGGTAGCAAAATTTTTATCATCAAAATCTTCGGGTACTAAAAAATAACTCTCAATTAAATGCTTAACGATAGGATTGTTTAAATTAGGATTATTTAACAAGTTTATTTCTTCATTACTAAAAAAAAGCAACTCATATGTTACAGTATTATAGACTATTACACCATCGTCAATTTGACATTCAGTTAAATAAAAAAATCTGCGATATTTTTTGCTACCATCAATGGGCTGTTTGCTTAAAAGTTGCTTAACAATAGCAGTTTGTTCATATATCTTTTTCATAAAACGCTCCTATGCAAAATTATTTATATTCAATAATTTAAATAATAATCAACAAAATGATTTCGTGAAGAATATCAAAATATATTTCCCGACAGATATATTATTAGAGTTTTACCTAAAATGAAAGCCCCCATAAGGGGGCTTTCAAACAAGCGCTTAAAAGGATCACCAAATGCCTTCCATCTGATCACCATCAGTAGGACAACCATAATCACAGCATTCATCACCAGAAGTAGTGATGATGTCCTTCTTAAGCTCAACAACCTCTAAATATGCTTTCATTCTACATTCACCTCCTAATTAAAATAAAGAAATAAGATTATAAACCTTGATATGTACGGAAAGATTGACCTAACTTAATTAATGCAGTCATCTGAGCACCTGTATTTTCACTATCTTTTAAACCATCAAGATAAGTTTCAATACTATAAGTCCATTCACATTTCTTTACGCCATCATAATAAACGGTGAAAAGAATATCCTTATCACTATCGTGGAAACCTACCTCATCAAATGTACAGTTAATATATGCAGCATCTGTAAGATCGGCACCAGAGAAAGTCTTATCATAAGGATGTTCGCCAGCACTATCCTTAGATGTATATTGAACATTAATCTCTAATTTGCTAAGATCTAATGCATTCTGTTGATCCTTAACGCGGAAGTTGATATAAGGAACCTTACCAATGGCTACAGAAGAACGAATCTGATGAGTAGAAGTAGACTGGAGATAAGCATCATCATAAGATACAAAATTATTTACAGTATTGCAAGCGCTGATTGTCTGTGTTGCTAAAGACATATCTACACCTTCAAGTACAGAACCAGCAACAACAGCATCAGCAAGATCGGAATCTGCATAACTCTTAGCAACATTCTTCATAACCTCATCACAAACAACTAAGGTGTCAACACATAATGTTCTATATGCAGCAGACTTAGATGCATCAGCAGCATTATCTGCTAACAAACTAGCAATAGAAGTTGAGAAAATTTCAGAAACAGCAACGAGTTCGCCATCTGCATCGTAAGCTCTTAACATATAGTCAATGTTAAGACCAAGCTCATAAAGCTGAATATCAGTATATGTATACTGCATATATTTTGTACCTGCAGCAGCTAGATCAGCCTTAGCAACAACTATCTCGATAGGATTCTCAACGAGATTAAGGGTTGTCATATCGTACTTCTGAGGAACGATAACAACTTCTACATTGTCATAAAGAGCCAAAACGGTGTTAGCAATACGGAAATTGTATTCCAAGGAACTTGTTCCATATGCAAGAGAAGTTCTGTAGAATACCAAGTTACTATCAACAACAGGCTCTGTAACGAAATCTACAGTACCATCGGTAGCGGTAGCGGTAACAGCGTTACCATTAACATCCCAAGCCTCAGTAACTTCGATGTTAATATCGGTAGAATCAACATCAGCGCCTTCAACTACATTGAAGGTAAGGATTGCGATTTCGCCAGTAGCGGTGATATTCTCTTCAGAGAGAGCATAAGCCCACATCATTTTGAAGGGGTTAGCAGTATAAGGACCGAAAACAGCCTTATCTTCTGCATCTGAGAAAGCTGCTTTCTCAGCACCAACAAGGGTAAGAACGGCGCTGTCGTAAGCTGCGGTAACAGTCATAGCCTGGAAGCCAGTGTTAGCATCTACAACAACGGGAACGGTTACAACACCATCAGCTACGGTTGCTTCACCAACACTAACAGCTACGGTGCCCTCGGCAGCAACGCTAACCTGCATACCCATTACGCAAGAAAGCATAATTGCAAGACCGAGAATTACGGACAATGCTTTTTTTAATGTTTTCATTTAAATATCCTCCTAAAAATTTTTTTGTATATTTAAATTTATATTCATTATACAGTTAATTTTTTAATTTGTCAATGCATTTTATTAAAAATTTTCAAAAAAAAACAAATAAATTACAGATGTTGTGGATAGATGTATGTTTTGTGCAAATGCGAACACAATATTTTATGCATTGATATATATTAACACAAATTATAAAAGAAATACTGTGTTATTGTTTGTTGCAACGAATAAAATATTATATTTCGCTCTGCTTTGGTTCGCCTCATCCGTCACTTTGTGACACCTTCCCCGTCAAGGGGAAGGTATTCAAGGTTATATCTTAAATCACCTTATACCCTGCTTCGGTTATGGCGGCGTGAAGCTTTTCAACGGGTACCTCTTTATTTAATGTAACAACTGCCTGATTATTCTGATGGCTGGGTACGGCAAGCTCAACACCATCAATTGCTTCAAGAGCTTTTTTTACATGAGCCTCACAGTGGGGACACATCATACCTTCAATTTTAATTGTAATTTCCATTTTTTCTTTCTCCTTATTGTTTTTATTTTTATTACTTTTATTTAAAAAACTTTTTTTGCGTATATTAAAGAAATTTAATCTTAGCGCATTGGTTACCACAGAAAAACTTGAAAGGCTCATAGCGGCGGCGCCAAACATTGGATTCATCTCCCACCCCAACAAATGAATAAAAGCACCTGCCGCAAGGGGTATACCTATTATATTATATATAAACGCCCAAAAAAGATTTTGGTGTATGGTTCTAAGTGTTGCTTTACTAAGGCGAATTGCCGCAGGTACATCACTTAGCCTGCTTTTCATTAAAACAACATCCGCTGCATCAATGGCAATATCGGCGCCTGCGCCAATTGCCATACCAACATCGGCAGAGGTAAGAGCAGGGGCATCATTTATGCCGTCACCAACCATTACTACCCTACCCTGTTTTTTAAGGTTTTTAATTACGCTTTCCTTACCATCCGGCAGAACACCTGCTATGACCTCACTAATTCCCGCGCTTTTTGCAATTGCTTTTGCGGTTTTTTCATTATCACCCGTAAGCATTACTGTGCGTATGCCCATTTCTTTAAGTTCGGCGCAAGCCGCCTCACTTTCTTCCTTTATAACATCACAAACGGCAATAAAGCCCAAAAGGTTACTATCATAACAAAAGTAGAGTACAGTTTTGCCATTAGCTTCCATTTGCTCTGCCTGTACCTTTATATTTTCATTAATATGACAAAACTCTGAAATATATTTCAGATTTCCGCCCACCAATAATTTTTCATTGTATTTTGCTAAAAGTCCTTTGCCGGGTACTGCACTGAAATTTGTAATATCAGTTTGCTCAACGCCATACTCAACAGCGTATTTTACAACAGCTTCGGCTAAGGGGTGTTCACTTTTATTCTCTAAGGCATAGGCAAGAGTTATTAAACGGTTTTTTTCTATTCCATCAGCTGTAATAATATTTGTAACAATAGGCTCGCCCTTTGTTATGGTACCGGTTTTATCCATAACAACAATATTGGTTCTGCCTGTATGCTCTAAAGAAACTGCTGTTTTAAAAAGTATACCGTTTTTTGCTCCCATTCCGCTACCAACCATAATGGCAACGGGAGTTGCAAGACCCAATGCACATGGGCAGCTTATTACAAGTACTGAAATTGCCCTTGCAAGAGCAAAACCAAAGCTTTGACCTACAAAAAGCCAGACAATTGCAGTTATAAATGCAATGATAATTACTGTTGGCACAAAAATGCCTGATACCTTATCTGCCACCTTTGCAATTGGCGCCTTTGTTGCGGCGGCATCACTTACCATTTTTATTATTTTAGAAAGGGTTGTATCCTCCCCTACAGCAACCGCCTCACAACGCAAAAATCCCGAACCGTTTACCGTTGCAGAAAAAACTGAATCGCCAACCGTTTTTTCTGCGGGAATACTCTCACCCGTCAGGGCAGATTCATTAACTGAGCTGAGTCCATCAATAACAATTCCATCAACCGGAATGCTCGCCCCCGGTTTTACAATGAATATATCGCCTTTTTTTACTTCTTCAATTGGAACCTGTTTTTCTTTTCCATTTTCAATTATTACAGCGGTTTTGGGAGCAAGCTCCATTAGCCCCTTCAAGGCATTGGTTGTTTTGCCCTTTGCTTTAGACTCCAACAATTTGCCCAAGGTTATTAATGCAAGAATCATTGCGGCGGATTCAAAATAAAATTCGTGCATATATTCAGCTCCGCTATGCCCCGAACCATTTGCAAAAATCATTTTAAAAAGGGCATATGTGCTATAAACAAAGGCGGCGGTTGAACCCATTGCTATAAGAGTATCCATATTGGGAGCTTTTTTAACAAGACCCTTAAAGCCATTTATAAAAAAGCTTTGATTTACTACCATTACAGCCGACGAAAGCAAAAGCTGTAAAAGTCCCTGAGCTATATGATTATGTGCCAATGCTTTGGGCAAGGGCCAGCCCCACATCATATGACCCATTGAAAGGTACATAAGTAAGCACAAAAACACAAGCGATACAATTAACCTTTTAAAAAGTATGGGGGTTTGAGAATCCTTTAATTTTTTATTATCTGTTGGCTTTTTATCTTTACTATTTGGTGTTGCGCCGTAACCGGCAGCAACCACAGCCGCAATAATTGCATCATCATCTGCGGTGCCGGTTACACCCATTGAATTTGTAAGAAGATTTACCGAACAGGATTCAACACCCGCTACTGCGTTTACTGCTTTTTCCACCCTTGCACTACAGGCAGCGCAGCTCATACCCGTTACATTAAATTGTTTCAAGCGTTTCACCCTATTTCATTAGTTTTATGATGTTTTGATAACAAACACACCCGAAAATATTTGAGTTTTATGAATTATCTTTTAATACTGCCTTGCGCAAAGAATCCATTTTATTATCCAGCTCTGCGCTAAGCTCAGCGCAATTAAGAAGCTCTTTTGCCATATCAGCCGTAAATGTAGTTTCTTTTTTATAACGAAGCTGATGCTCAAGACTTGCCCAAAAATCCATTGCTATAGTACGCAACTGAATTTCCACCTTCATAACGCGCTTTTCATGGGCCAAGAATATTGGAATACCAACTATAATGTGTAGGCTACGATAACCGTTTGGCTTTGGATTTTTTATGTAATCCTTTTTTTCTATTAAAATAATATCATCTTGCTTTAAAAGGGCATCAGCAAGGGAATAAACATCCTCTAAAAAGGAACAAATAACCCTTACACCCGCAACATCGTTGAGATTTTTTTCAATTGAATCAATATCATTGCTTATGCCTTTGCGTGAAAGCTTTTCGCTTATGCTGGGAAAGGATTTCAACCTTGTTTTTATTGAGCTTATAGGATTATGGTCGTAAGCAAGAGAGTATTCCTCATTAAGAACATTAAATTTTGTTTCAATCTCCATCATTGCACAACGATAATAGGTCATTAGTCGTACAAACTCATTGAATTTTTCCTTTATCCAATCTACCGAAATATCGTCTACTACAGACAATATTTTTTGTTTTAAAAGTTCATCATTATTCTGTACCACTTTATTCACCCACCTGTTTTTTTGAAAGCTTGTTCCAATATTTAAATGTAATCGGCCATACAAAGCCTGCAAAAATTGCTATTAAGAAATACCGAAAACCATCTGCTATAAGTTCATTTCCTAAAAGCATATAAAGTGGGTTTTTTAATCCCGATTTAATTGCAAGAATCGGCAACAAACCAACAACAAGCTTTAGTACCTGAACCCACCATACTGATTTTGTTTGGAATTTTATATATCTGTTATCTATTTCAAAAGAAAGCCAAAGTCCCAAAATAACACCCAGCATTTTATAGGCGGTTTCAGTACCGTGGGCAAGGTTTTCTTCATCAACATCCGCGGGGAAATTATTCAGATGTACAAACATAAGAAATACAGATGCAAAAATTGTCATAACCACAAACAATATGCGCATTGTTTTAATTTCATTTGAGGCTTTGCGAAGCAATGGATAAAGTCCAAACACAAGAACCAAGGCAAGGAGAACCGATACTCCAACATCAAGAGGAGTATGAACACCAAGGTACATTCTTGAAAAAGGCACCAAAACACAAAGCGCTATGCATATGATTTTTGCTGTTTTGTTTTTGTTCCAAAGGGCTATGCCACCGAATATTCCAACAGATGTTTGTGTGTGACCGCTTGGAAAGGAATAGCCTGTTGCCTGTTCTCTGGCGGATTCTACTATTTTAAAGCTTTCATCCTGAACCCAAGGTCTTGGAATACGGAATATAAGCTTTAAAAACTGATTTAAAACCGTTCCGATAAGCCCTATGGACAAAAGATAATAGCCTTGTTTTTTGCTTATACACCAATAAAACAAAAGTCCAATAAGAATGAATATTGTTTCTTCACCAAACATTGTAATAAAGGAAAAAATCGCATCACATACGGGGTTTCTTATTTCTTGAAGCCATTTTAAAAATTCCAAAATATCACATCCAATAATTTAAAAAGTTTTCTATTCCTATAATTCTGCAAAGGAAAAACACAAATATCAACACTACGGGGATTATTACTGCAATAAATGAAACTCCACCCTTTTTATGTTGATTATTTTTTATATAGGTTCTGTAAATGCAATCAGCATATAGGCTGAAAATAAGGTTATAAATTACCAATGCCGCAACGGTAACAATATCAATGCCAAAATATATTGCATTAAGTCTGGTATCTTTAGAATTTTGTCTTAAATATTCTTTTACATAAGATTCTACAACCCAATCATCATACTGCATAATATGCTCAGGAATTTCAACTTCAACCAAATCCGATGAGTTTATAATCTCATTAATTTTAGGAGTCATAACCGCTGTTGAAGCAAAGAAAACCGTAACGCAAAGCAGAATACTTGTTAATACCTTTAATAAAGCATATAAAAACATTTTTCTGTAAAGCAGCCACAGCTCAGGAAAGAAAAATGCCGCAAAATTCTTTGTGACAAATCGTTTATAATTTTTATTTTCTGAAAACGCCTCAATATACCGCATTGCATTGCGGTCAATAAAAGTGTGGAGCTTTCCGGGTGGAATTCCGTTTATAGCAGAATCCTCATAGTAATTATTCAACAACATTCTCTCCATTCATAAAAGAATTATTTCTTATGCCGAAAAAGAAAAATTATATACTACGCTTTTTAGTGAGGAATAAATCATAATAAATGATGGAATAAGAATAAAAGCAAAAGACTTAACGAAAAAATTTTTATCTTTAAACTTATTCATAAATAAATCACCTCTATTATTTAATATAGCACATATTTATGAATAATTCAATTATAATGTATAAGACAATTTTTAACTAAAAAAACAATGCAAAAGCCCACCTTAAAAAGGCGGGCTTTAAAAAGATATGTTTTAATTATTAGTTACGGTTATTGATCATATCGAAAAGCTCGGTATAAACAACATCATCTTCAGAAGCTTTATCATCAGATGTAGACTTGAGGATATCATCAAGAGCACCTGCAGCGCCCTCTTTCTTCTCCTTCTTCTCGCCTAAACCGGTAGCAATAACGGTAATGCGCATTGCATCCTCAAGAGTTTCATCAAGCTGAACACCCCAGATAACATTTGCATTGGGGTTAGCCATATCAGAAACAATGCTGGAAGCCTGAGTAACTTCTTCAAGACCGATATCAACAGAACCGGTAATGTTAATGATAACACCGGTAGCATTCTCCATAGAGGTTTCAATAAGAGCGCTCTTAATAGCGGCACTTGCAGCCTGCTCAGCCTTATCGCGACCTGTAGCGGTAGCAACACCCATATGTGCTTGACCGGAATCACTCATAATTGCCTTAACATCAGCGAAGTCAAGGTTAATAAGCGAAGTAACATTAACAAGCTCAGAAATACTCTGAACACCCTGACGAAGAACATCATCAGCAATTTCAAAAGCATTTTTAAGAGTAATCTTCTGCTCAGAAACAAACTGTAAACGCTCATTAGGGATAACGATTAAGCTATCTACACACTCGCTGAGAGCTGCGATACCTTCGTCAGCCTGAGCCATTCTTCTTTTACCTTCAAATGCGAAGGGCTTAGTAACAATACCAACAGTTAAGATGCCCATTTCTTTTGCAAGCTGAGCAACAACGGGAGCTGCACCTGTACCGGTACCACCACCCATACCAGCGGTAATGAATACCATATCTGCTTCGCGGATAGCTGCGGTAATCTCATCGCGGGATTCCTCAGCTGCTGCACGGCCGCGCTCTGGGTCTGCACCTGCACCCTGACCCTTGGTTGCGCGCTCGCCGATTTGAATTTTTTGATTTGCTTTAGAGAGGTAAAGAGCTGCACGATCGGTATTGATAGCAACGAATTCTACACCGCGTACTCCTGCTTCAACCATTCGGTTGATTGCGTTTCCGCCGCCGCCGCCTACACCTACGACCTTAATTTGAACAACATCCTCTACCAATTCGCTAGAAACATCAAACGGCACTTTTATCATCCTTCCAATTTATACATTAAACGTGATTTTGATTACATAAATACACATCTAAAATAATACCATAAACATTTTTGAATTTCAACACTTTTATAAGACTTTTTTTAAAAAAATTAAAAAAATTTAAGAAAAAAGTGTTTTTTTACTCTCTTGTGAGTATTCCGCGCCCATTTTCAGGGGTGTAATCGGATAAATCTATACTGCCCTTCACATCTTTTTCCAACTTTTGGAGCATTCCTGCAAGATGCGCAACCTTCGCCTCGATATGTGCTGAGGAACCTAACAGAACATTAAACTTTCCCTCTACCCTGACATTTATATCTACAAGCTCAGTAACATTAACAGAATTCACTTTAATTGATTTTTCATTTAAAAGCAAAAGCAAATTTTCAAGGGTTTGATGCTTTTTTTCATCAGTAAAGGTGATTGTGTTACCCGTTTTTGCTTTATTCATCTCTATACCTGATATTAATAAAACACTAGCGTTGGGAGCTTTGGTAATTTCAAGAACCTTATATTTGCTGTCACATACATAATAATCGTTGCCTGCCATAATGTTATAAACAGGCTTTGCAGGAGTTGTTTTTATAACAATACTTGAAGGGAATTTCCTTACAACCTCTGCCTGAGAAATAAAAGGAAGCTTAACAGGTATATCTTCTTCTGCACTAAATCCTGTCATCCAAAGATTTTCACCCTTTTTAATGCCCGACGCCTTAATAATTTGCTCGTTAGTATAAACAGAGTCTTTAGCATCTACTGTGATTTTTTCAACCGGAAAGAAAACCGTAAGCGAAAGTATGGCAATAGTAAGAACTGCTATGACACATAATAAAACAAAAAATCGTTTAAGCGCGGCTTTTCTTCTTTTTGCCTTTTGAATTTTTCGTTTTCTTTGTATTTCGCGTCGGCGTTCTTCTATAGCGCTATTAGGATTTACTGCCATATTTTCAGCTCCTTTCTATTTCTGCTCCAAGACTCCTTAAATTTTCGGTTAGTTTTGCATAACCTCTATCTAAATGATGAATTTTGCTTATTTTTGTAACTCCGTTTGCCGCCAAAGCGGCTATAACAAGAGCTGCTCCACCTCTAAGATCGGTACATTCAACCGTTGCACCCGAAAGGGCTTTAACTCCCTCAATAACTGCAACTCTGCCATTAGTATAAATTTTGGCTCCAAACCTTTTAAGCTCATCCACAATACGAAAACGGTTTTCAAATATATTTTCCACAAACATTGAAGACCCGTCAGCAATTGTGAGCATTGCCATAAGCGGAGAACCCGCATCAGTTGGAAATCCGGGATGTGGCATTGTGCGAATCACCGGAACTCTTTTTAACTTAACAGGGGCGATTAAAGAAACTTCATTATGCTTTACCGAAAGCTCGCAACCCGCCGATTTTAAAACGCTCATAACCGGCGTTAAATGCGCGGGAATTGCACCCAAAACAGTAATTTTACCGCCTGTAACTGCGGTTGCCGCCAAATAAGTTGCCGCTTCTATTCTATCGGGAATAACGGTATGCTCCGTGCTGTGCAAGGCTGAGGTTCCGTATATGGTAATGATATCCGAACCTGCACCCTGAATATTTGCGCCTGCTCTATTTAAAAAATCGGCTAAATCACTGATTTCGGGTTCTCTTGCGGCACCATGTATAACCGTTATACCTTTTGCTGTAACACCCGCTAAAATAACATTTTCGGTAGCGCCAACACTTGGAAATGACAACTGAATATCTGTACCAATAAGCTCATTACCGCAACTGCAGTTTAAAATCCCATACTCTTCTTCAATTTTAAGACCCAAATCAGCCAAAGCGCTTAAATGAAGATCAATTGGTCTAGGTCCAAGCTCGCAACCGCCGGGACTTGAAATAGATGCTTTGCCCATACGGGCGGCAATAGCACCTAAAAACACTATTGATGAACGCATTTCACGCATTAAACTATCAGGAATATCATATTTTTTAAGATTACTGCAGTCTACTGTAATGGTGCTTTGTTCTGTTATAACAATTGCGCCTAAATGCTCTAAAATTTTCACAGCGGCCTCAACATCAGAAAGCTCGGGACAGTTATGTATTATGCTTTTTCCCGATATTAAAACGGTAGCCGCCAGTATGGGTAAAATACTGTTTTTGGCACCACTAAGTTTAATTGAGCCGCTTATTTTTTTACCGCCGCTGATAGTTATATCGGCCATAGTAATTAACGCACCCTTTCATAATAAATATTTCCTATTTTCATTTTATGCGGTGCGTTAATTTTGGTGTTTATTTACCTTTGTAAAGTTTAATTATCTCATCGTAAATGCGCTTACACGCATCGGGAATAGCATTGGCTCTGGCATTGCTTCCCATCTGCTCCAGCTTAGCGGTGTTATGAATTATATCCTCAACAACCTCTATTAGTTTTTGACCGTTTAAATCTTTTTCTTCTATAACTTCTGCAGCGCCGGCTCTTTTAAGTGACATAGCGTTGTGAAACTGATGGTTTTCTGCTACATAAGGTGACGGAATAAGAATTGAAGGCTTTCCGCAAACCGAAAGCTCACTTAATGTAATGGCGCCTGCCCTTGCAATAACTAAATCCGCCGCTGCCATACACTGACCCATATTATTGATATAATCTTTGATAATAAGGTTGGGTGCGTTGACATCTACTCCCCTGCTTTTTAACTCCTTAACAAATTCATTATATCCACTTTTGCCTGTTGCATGAAGGAAGATAATATTATTATCCTGCCATTTGGCAGTTATTAAATCTAAAACTGCATTATTAATCGGTGCTGCGCCCAAGCTGCCTCCTGCAGAAAGAACAACCGGCATATTGGCAAGGTTCATCTCACTTTTTGCAGATTGTTTGGATAAAGCAGAAAACTCTTCCCTTACAGGATTACCTGTAATAACGGGAGCCTTTTTAAGTTTTAAGCGTGGCTTTGCCTCTGCCATAGCCAGCATAACAGTATCCACAAGAGGAACAAGCATTTTTGTTGTTACGCCCGGAAATGCGTTTTGCTCATGAATGGCTGTTTTTATACCAAGCTTTGCCGCCTGACGCAAAACAGGTCCGCTTACATATCCACCTGTGCCAACAACAACATCAGGCGCAAGCTGTTTTAAAAGCTTTTTGGAACGCGATGATGATGTTATAGCCTTTTGAACGGCACTTATATTTCGACCGATATTTTTTACGGTAAGTTTACGCTGAAAGCCTGCAACATCTATTCCATAAAAATCAAAGCGTGCATCTGCAACCAAGCGTTCTTCCATACCGCCTTTTTTACCTATGTAGCTAATCTTTGCATCAGGATGCTGTTTTGCAACATACTGTGCAACAGCTAATGCGGGATTAATGTGTCCGGCGGTTCCTCCGCCTGCGAATAATATATGCATTCAAACCACTCCATTAGTTAGACTTTTCTACATTACTGCTTCGAGAAATTGAAAGTACAATACCCATCTGCATCATTAAAATAATCAATGCAGTACCACCATAGCTGAAGAAAGGTAGACTGATTCCGGTATTAGGTATTGTATTTGTAACAACCAAAATATTTAAAATTGCCTGAAGTCCTACCTGAAAGGTAAGACCCACTGCCATTAAAGCTCCAAATTTATCTTTGGCGCGCATTGCTATTGAAAATCCTCTCCAAACCAATGCACAGAACAAGAGGATAATGACCATTGCGCCAACAAGCCCAAGCTCCTCACAAACAATAGCAAAAATGAAATCGTTGTGTGGTTCAGGCACCCAAAGATACTTCTGTCTTGAAAGGCCGAAGCCGCGACCCAAAAGTCCACCCGAACCTATAGCCAAAAGGGACTGTATGGTTTGATAACCTTTTCCTTTAGCATCAGCCCAAGGATCTATCCAATAGGTAAATCTATCTGAACCGTATCCAACAACACCTGTTAATATTATAAGGGCTACACCGCCGCCGCCTATTGCGGCACCGCCACCTATATATCTACCCTTGAGTCCGCCAATAATCATAAGGCATACGCCTATGCAGAATATTAAAATTGTGGCAGACAAATGGGTTTCAACAACAACCAATCCGCAAACCAAAACAAGTAGTCCACCCAAAATAAGCACGCTGAATTTAAAGGTTTTCATCTGCTTATAATTAGCCGATATTAAATGTGAAAACAAAAGTATTATTGCAAACTTAGCTATTTCGGAAGGTTGGAAGGTAAATGAGCCAATAGCAAACCAGCGTTTTTGGGTTGCACCCTCCACCATTGGCGGTAAAATGAGCAAAGCGACAAGCATAATTACGGAAACTATATATCCAAGCCAAGCAAACTTGCGATAAACATGATAATCTATTTTAGAAATTATCAACATCAATATAAATCCAACAACTGCAAAAATCGCCTGTTTTTTTATAAAGTGATAGCTATCTTTAAAATATGCCAACGCGTATGCATAGCTAGAGGAAAAGAGCATAAGAAGTCCAATAGTAAGCAAAATGGTTACAAGCGCAAAAAAGCCAATATCCATTTTACCTTTTTGAATTATCTTAGATATTCCGCTTTTTTTAGGAACCACTTTTCTTCCGTTTTCCAAAACTCTTTCCTCACCTTCAAGTTAATTATATCACCACAAAACAACCGGCAATATGGCAAGCAATCCGCCAACCAAAGTTACAATAGAAAATACAAAAACTATTTTTTCTTCAGACCAATTACACATTTCAAAATGATGATGAATAGGAGTCATTTTGAATATACGCTTTTTGGTCTTTTTGAAATAAGCAACCTGAAGCATTACAGAGAAAGCTTCAATCAAATAAATTATACCTATAAAAATAAGCAGAATTGGTTTTCCAATAGCAAAAGAAAGTCCAACTACCAATCCACCCAGCATCATAGAGCCTGTATCACCCATAAACACCTTTGCAGGATGGGCGTTCCACATAACAAATCCGCCACAAGCACCTGCGCCCGCTGCCGCAAGCATATTTGCGCCATGGAAATTAGTGTAACCTGCAAGCACCATAAAGGCACAACAAGCCACAAGTGTTACGGAAGATGCCAAGCCGTCAACACCATCTGTTAAATTCACAGCATTAGTAAAACCATAAATAAAGAAAAGTGCTATTGGCCAGAAAATAAGACCTACACCCGAAAGAATATTAACATTACCAACAAACGGTATGTATGTTGTGTGCATACCGCTAAAAAGCAAAGCGATTAAATATGTTGCTGAAACCAAAAGCTGTGCAAAGGTTTTTTGCCTTGCTGTTAAACCAAGATTGCGTTTTTTAACAACCTTTATAAAATCATCTACAAATCCGATTGCACCCATACCTATTGCAAGACCGAACGCAGCTATCCAATGAGCAGTACGGGTTGAATCACCAAATTCCAAACTGAGCTTACCGGAAGTTATAAAGCTAAAAACTATTGAAAGAATTATTGCAATAAAGATTCCGCCAAACATCATTATGCCACCCATTGTAGGGGTGCCGCTTTTTCCCTCATGCCATTTAGGGCCATCCTCACGAATAGTCTGACCGAATTTTAGTTTTTTAAGAAAGGGAATAACAAAAAAACCTAAAATATAAGTTGCTATAAATCCAACCAGCACTGCAAAAAAAGGTAAAAAATCAAACATTTAACATTCCTCCGTATTTGGTATAGAGTAATTTTACCAAAGCCTTAGGGGTTCTTAGCCAAAGCCTCTGCAACAACCTCTCGCTCATCTAAATGAATAGTATTATTTCCCAGAATCTGATAGGTTTCGTGGCCTTTACCCGCTAATATTATTATATCACCCGCTTTGGCATTTGCAATAGCAAAATTTATAGCCTCTATACGATTTTCTATAACCTTACGCGGTGTTGGAATATCCTTCATTCCCTCTAAAATATCATTAATAATTGCATCAGGAGCCTCTGTACGAGGATTATCACTTGTAACAATTACATAATCGGCTAATCTTGCCGCAACCATACCCATTTTAGGGCGTTTTGCGCTATCGCGGTCACCACCGCAGCCAAAAAGAACAACCAGTCTGTTTTTAGGGCAATCCTTAAATGTGTTTACAATATTCTGAAGTCCATCCGGGGTGTGGGCATAATCAATAATAATAGTAAAATCTTTGTTACAAGGCACAACTTCTGCTCTACCCTTAACACCGGCAAAAGAGCCCAAAGCATCAGTAATTTCATTAAGGGGCAAGCCAAGTTCTTTTGTACATACAGCCGCTGCCAATGAATTGTATACTGAAAATCTTCCCGGAGTTTTCAGCTTTATGCGACCTATTAAGCCAAAACCAACCATTTCATAATCTACACCGTCGGGACGATAAACAATATTCTTTGCGGTATATGTGCTTTCATTACTAACTGCCGAATATGTTGCTATACGACATTTCGGGTCACTTATTATCCTTTTTCCATACTCATCATCAAAATTTATTACAGCTAAATCGCTCAAGGCAAACAAAAGCTTTTTGGCTTCAAAATAATTTTCCATATCGCCGTGATAATCAAGATGATCCTGTGTTAAATTAGTAAAAAGCGACGCCGCAAATCTTACTCCCTCGACCCTGCGCTGATACAAAGCATGTGAGGAAACCTCCATAACAACATACTCACAACCCTTTTGAACCATTTGCGCAAAAAGGCTATACAGATCACAAACACCGGGAGTTGTATTTTTAGAAGGATATATTTCCTCCCCTATCATATTTTGAATTGTACCAATCAAACCCGATTTATAACCGCAGTGCTCTAATATGCTTTTAATCATATAAGCCACAGAGGTTTTACCATTTGTTCCTGTTACACCTATAACACGCAATTTCTTTTGCGGATTATCGTACCAATTACCACAAGCCTCTGCCAAGACACGATGTGTATCATCAACTATAATTTGATTTTCAATACCTAAATCGTGTTCTGCGATTATAACGGATGCACCGCTTTCCACAGCCTTTGCCACATAATTATGTCCATCAGAAATCGGACCCTTTACACAGACAAAAAGAAAACCTTTTTCTACTTTTCTTGAATCATCGGTTACACCGCTTATTTCAATTTGAGAAAATTTTTCGGGACAATTTAAAATTAAATCTTTGAGTTTCATAATATATACCTTTCGCCTAAAATGCTATGAATTATGCGCCTATATCGCCTGTTTCATTACTCCTGAAATGCACCTCAACTACGGTACCCTTGCTTACTTCGGTTCCCTCAATAATACTTTGCTGATAAGAAACTACAGGCTTATCGCTATTAATATTACCCTTAAAGTAGACATTTAATCCATACTGGGTGGCTAAAGTATTTACCTGAGATAATGTATATCCTACAAACGACGGAACTGTTGTTTTTTCATCCTCAACAGATTCATCTGTATAAAGAAGAACAACACCGCCATCCAATATCATACTTCCGTTTTCAGGTAACTGCTTTTTAACCTCTTCCCCATTTCCGATAACCTTATATGTAAGGCCTTCGGCAGTGATTAAATTCTTAGCCGTTGCTACCGTTTTACCAATTACATTAGGTACGGATTTTGCAAGAGTTTTAAGTTCTTCTTCACTATATTGGGGCTCGTAACCCAAATAAGGTAAAATCTCAGATAAAATCTGACCTCCAGGAGGGGCTGAAATAGTACCACCGTAATAATTAACGCCCTGAGGCTCATCTAATATAAAAAGCATTGCAATTTCAGGATTATCAATAGGAGCTACACCACAGAAGGATGCAACATAAAGCCTTTTTTTACCGGTATCCAACATCTCGGAAACCTTTTGCGAGGTTCCTGTTTTTCCGCCGATTCTATAACCCGGAACATATGCATTTTGACCGCCTCCACCATCAACAACGGCTTCCATAAGCTGACATACAAGCTTAGAGGTTTCTTTGGAAATTACCTGTCTTTTAACGGTTGTAGTATTGTTTTTAACTATATTTCCCTCAGAATCAATAACCTTATCAACAACATGAGGTTGAACAAGATAACCACCATTTACGGTTGCAGAAATTGCAGTAAGCAGTTGTATTGGTGTTACCTTAAAGGTCTGACCGAACGAAGATGAAGCAAGCTCGGTAGGACCCATATTTTTTTCGCTATGGTACTGTGAAGATGCCTCACCAACCAAATCAATACCTGTTTTTTCGGTTAAACCAAAGGCTTTAAAATATTTTGAAAATGTATTTGCGCCAATTGACTGTCCTAAAGAAATAAAAAACGGGTTGCAGGAATTTTGCGTTGCCTGACTAAGATTTTGCATTCCGTGACCGATTTTTTTGTGGCAGGAATAACGCTGACCCGCAATAACGATATAACCCGGGCAATTGCAGGAAGTATTTACATTGGCAAAGCCTTCCTCAATACCTATTGCGGCAGTTATTACCTTAAAAACAGAACCCGGTTCATAAGCATCGGAAATAATTTTATTTCTCCATTGGCGATTTCGCAGTTCAGCGAGCTTTTTACTTCTTTCCTCGCCTTCAAGCTCATCAACAACGGATTGATCTTCTGTGCTTAAAGTAAAGGGGTTGTTACAATCGAAATCACCCTTTGTTGCCATTGCTAAAACTGCACCTGTATTTACATTCATCACAAGACAAGCACCGCGCTCGGCAACACTGTTATTTACAATAGCGGTTTCCAAATGTTTTTCTGCAACATACTGAATATAAGAATCTATTGTTAAAACCAAAGAATTTCCCGGCTGGGCGTCTACCACCTTTTCATAGCTGAAGGGCATATCTGCGCCGTTTGCATTTTTGGCGGCAACCACTCTACCCGAAACGCCTGTAAGCTCCTCTTCATAGGTTAACTCTAAACCGGAAAGTCCTTGATTATCATCACCTACAAAGCCTAAAACGGTTGAAGCAATGTTTTCGGAATAATAACGGGTTGTAGCCTCATCAATACCAACATAATTTGAAATTTTTAAATCCTTGTTAGCTTTTATAAACTCACGAACCTTATCAGCATCATCTTCACTGACTTTTTTCTTTATTTCAACATAATATCGGGATGTTTTTTCAAGCTTTTCCATAATATCCTCTTTTTCAAGAGAAAGTATGGTTGATAAATTATCTGCAATTACATTTTTAACCTTTTCACATTCATTATCTTTAAGCTTGGTTAAATCATTTGGTGTAACATAAATTGTCCAAACCGTAGCACTTTTTGCCAGAACATTCATATTGGTATCATAAATATTTCCTCGCTCTGCGGCAATGTATGCATCGTGCAGCTGTTGAGCCGACGCTTTACTCTGATATTCTTCGCCGCGAATAAGCATAATAGTAACAAGGCGAAATCCTGTAACGCTTACTGTAATTAAAACAATTACAATCATAAATATAGCTATTCTATTAAGCATCTGCCTGCTAGGACTTACTTTTGCCACGGCCTTCACCCCCAAAAAATTCTTTTATAATGCCCAAAACGAGAGTTAAAAATTTTTAACTCCCGCACTTTAAATTATGTTTAATTTTATTTAATTATTCTCAGCTGATAATGCATCTTCACCTAAAACGGCCTTATTTTCCTGATTGGTTCTAATATAAACAATCTGACTTTTAGAAAGCTTACGCATTCCCAAAGCTGTAGCTGCCTCCTCTAAATTATTATAAGAAAGCTTTTGCTCCATCTTAAAATTAACCGATGCCAGCTTGCTTTCGGCAAGGCTTATCTGAGCTTCCATCTGGGTGATTTTTTGCTCAGTTTCGGTTATCTGGGAACGAAGAAAGATATTACCAGTAAGCATACCTATTATAAATACAGTTGCAAGAATTGCAGATATTTTACCCGACAAACCGGAAGCTGCCCTTCTGCGTCTGATAGCCCTTTTCTTTTGTTCTTCCGGGATATCAATTATTTTACCTTTTTTAGAAGGGGTAATCTTCTCTGCGGGAGCAAACATAGAAAAATCATACGCCAAACTATCTTCATAATACTTTAAATTATTCATTATAAGTTACTCTCCTGCATTTTATTTTATTTTTTCAATCGCGCGAAGCTTAGCGCTGCGGCTTCGCGGATTATTTTTTATTTCTTCATTGCTTGGAAGAATAGGTTTTTTTGAAATCAACCTTCCATCAGGGGTTTTTCCACATACACAAACCGGAAAATCAGGCGGACATACACATCCCCTTGTAAATTCCTGAAATGCTTGTTTAACCATTCTATCCTCTAATGAATGAAAGGTTATAACAGCTAAAACGCCACCTTTATTCAATCTGTAAAAGGCTTTTTCCAAAACCTCTTTTAATGCTTCAAGCTCGCCATTCACGGCAATTCTGATAGCTTGAAAACTTTTTCTGGCCGGATGCCCATCTCTGCGTACTGCAGCGGGCACCGCCGAGGAAATAATTTCAGCCAAACGGACAGTTGTCAGAATCGGGGCGATATTTCTTTCTCTTTCAATCGCTTTGGCAATTCTAAAGCTAAACTTTTCCTCTCCATACCTTGTAAGAATTTCCGAAAGCTGTTCAACCGATAAATTGTTAACAAGATCCGCTGCTGTGGTACCACTTTGCGCCATACGCATATCCAACGGAGCATCGGTATGATACGAAAAGCCGCGTTCTGCTTCATCAAGCTGATGTGAGGAAACGCCCAAATCCAAAAGCATACCGTCAATACCGCTTATATTCATATTATCTAAAACTTTGTCAAAATCCTTAAAATTGGACTGAACCACCTCTGCAGGTAAGCCATTAAGTCTTTGCCCCGCCGCCTTAATTGCATCAGGGTCGCGATCCAAAGCAATAAGCTTTCCGTTTTTTAAAGCGGATGCTATATAAAACGAATGCCCACCACCTCCGGCGGTTCCATCAACATATATACCATTTTCTTTTATATTAAGCGCGTCTATGGATTCATTAAGCAAAACCGAAATGTGTGAAAATTCCATATTTGCTACCTCTATAAATTAAATTCTTCAGCAAATGCGTCCATACTTTCTTCGCTGCACTCACCATCAGATGTAATCCAATTATCGGGATGCCAAACCTCAAAATAATCAGACATACCTATAAAGCTTGCCTCAGACTCAAGCTGTGCAAAAGCACGAAGCTTTGCAGGAATAAGCGCACGACCTTGACCGTCACACTCAACAGTTGTTGCGCTTGAATAAATTTTTCTTTTATATGCACCGGCTCTTGCAGGAAGGGCGCGAAGCTTTGCATCTAAAATTTCCCATTCCTCCATAGAATATACACGAAGACAGGGGCGACTATCAATGCTACGGCATATCATAAATGTTTCACCAAGTTCTTCTCTGAACTTTGAAGGAATAAATGCACGACCTTTTTTATCAATACTATGCTTATATTCGCCAAAAAACACTTTTTCGCCCCTCCTTTTCACCACAAATATCAAACGATAGTGAATTGATTAAACACTTTTCACCACCATTATGAAACCATTATAATCAAAAAAATCGCATAAATCAAGTGGTTTTTTAATTTTTTTGTGATTTTTTCAAAAAATTTTTATGCAATTGTGTATAATAAAAAGCACTACACAATATATAGTGTAGTGCATCAAAAAGCCACTAGAATTTTGATTGAATTTTCAGGCGATTTTAAGTTTAGTCCCGCTTGATTTAGTACACCCTAGAAACTAGGTTGATATGTTTATTATATGCTCCTGCCCAGCCCAAAATTATGTTAATAATAGAGCCTAAAATCAAAGGCTAATTGCTCTCTTTTTTGCCTTTAAATATATGGAACTATATTTTACAAAAGAAAAACGGCACATTCACCACTTTCAAACACTTCGCTGATTTTTTTGGTGTATATGAGTAATTTTTTAAACACCAATGAGCAAAAAATCAGCAGGTTATTCCACAAAACAACCTGCTGATTTTAATTTTTATTTATTTTCAAAAGATTTTCTTGTTTCTGCCAAAAGGTCTGCAGCTAATTTAAGGGGTTCCCACCATTTTTCAATAACCATAGTCCAGGTTGTTTGAAGCATACCTTTAAAATGTTCCTTGGAAATTATTTTACTGCAATATTCGGTTAGATTTTCAAAATTCTTATCTTCACAGCTTATGCTTCCGCCGGGGAATTGATCAAATCCGTGCTTTTCTAAAAGCTCAAATGGGTAAAGGCGAATATCATCATCGTGGGTTCTTCCCTCTCCAAAATTGTTGTTATAATACCAGTTACAAGCAACAACGCTCTTGGGACACTTTTCAATAAACTCATCGGGGTGATGGCGCATATAGTCTGTCCACATAATGGCACGGGCGTTGTTTTTTTCTACAATATTTATAATTCTTAAAAGATCTGACCACCAAAGCTCGTTCTGACGAACAACGACATAACTGTAGTTTTTCTGAGTTTCGTAATCCTCTTCATCAAAGCCTATATGAAAATAACGAGGATAATCAAAAAGCTCACAGACCTCATTTATAAGGTCCTCACACACTCTGTAATATGTAGGTGTAGAAAGCATACGGGAATATTCCTTCATCCAAGCATCATGGCAGGATGAAAAATTAAGCTTAGGAATGACCTCAAAGCCCATATCATTAAGCTTGTTAAGCTCTTTTTTCATTTCAGCCTTTGTCCAAGAACCTTTTATTGCAAGCTCGGGGTGGGAATCGTATATAATTCCGTCACCTAAATCAATAACCAAGGTGTTAACACCGCTTGCTTTAAGATATTCCATATATCTGTCCCACACGGCTTTGTCTAGCCGCATCTCATCAGAGCCGGGAATCTCCCAAAGCTGAGTAAAAGCTTCATGACCCTTATCCTGTGGCTCATACCACATATTAGTACCTAAATGAACAAGCATCGCCCACATAAAATCGTGCTGAACTTTCATAAATATACCCCCTAATAAGGATTTAAAATACTAGTGTATATTATCACAATAAATTTAAAAAGTCAATTATTCTATAAGTTTTTTTGTTCCACAAAACACACTTTTTACCGCTATAACGAAACTTTTTCGGCACCGATTTTTGTTGTTGACATAAACTTTAAAAAAAGTTATAATTTAGGCGTAAAATATTTCTTTTGGGGGATTACGGTTATGAAATACAAATTTTCAAATTTTAACAACAAGCTTATTATATCGGATGAGCAAAATGTTATTCTTTCTGATATTAAAATTAGAATTAACTATAGCCGCAGTAAAAACATTTCTTATGTTCCGTCTTTAATTGAAGAAAACGGATGTGTTACAACCATTCATTTTGAGCGCGAAGAACAACGCACTTGGCTTCCCGAATCAAACCATATAAAGCTTATTTTTAAAGAAGAAAATAGTGCATTACTCGCTACTGCAGATTTTGCCTGCACTGATTATTCAGGCACCTATAACTATACTTATATGGCTTTCGAATCAGCGTTCATTGATTTTGCAGTTCCCGAAAACAAGGATGGTATGCTTAATTTACATTCTACAATCCCCTATTGGCTTACTCCTTCTTTTGCAATGGATATGAAAGATTTTAAATGCTTTCTTGAAACCGAGATTGGCAGTCTTTCCTACAAAATTGAAAACGACCATATTCATATTCTGCCCCTTATTAACAGTGATGTAAGAACACATATTGAAACCAAAGGACTTGTTATTGATACCTGCGTTGCAAATAAACAGAGCATAAATGCAGGTGTATTTATGATAGCTTCATCCGAAAGTCCATTTGATTCAATACGAAATAACTTTATAGCGGGCAGAGCTTTAAATGAAATCATCTCTCCCCTTATAGAAGAAAAGGAAATTCCCAATATTTTTAACGGCTTTGGTTGGTGTACCTGGAATGCTTTTTATAAAGAGGTTACCAGCGAAAAAATCTATCAACAGCTTGATGACTTTAAACAAAAAGGAATAAAAATCAAATGGCTTTTGGTAGATGACGGTTGGCAACAGTTTGATGATAAAAACACCCTTATTAGCATTGAAGAGGACAGAGAGAAGTTCCCCGAAGGTCTTAAAGCCTTTACAAAAAAAGTAAAGGAAGAATATGGTGTTGCATATATTGGTGTATGGCACGCCTTTGAAGGCTATTGGAGAGGCATAAGTAAAGACGGAGAATTATATAAAAATAATAAGGAGTTATTCTTTGAAACTCCCACAGGATTTGTTGTACCCGGTGAAACAGAGGAAAAGGCCTTTAAGTTCTGGGATATGCAACACAGCTATTTAAAGGCACAGGGCATTGATTTTGTTAAGGTGGATAATCAGGCATCCGCATCATCAAAATATGACAACATACTTCCCGGTGCAAATGCCGCCAGAACATTACACAAAGCAATTGAAAGGTCTGTTTTCAAACACTTTGGTGGCGCAATTATTAACTGTATGGGTTGCAAGATGGAAAATATCCTCTCTAGACCTATGTCTGCAATAAGCCGCAACTCGGACGACTTCTTTCCAAACAGAAAACATGGTTTTATAAGTCACATTAATCAAAATGTTTATATAGCCCCTGTTCATAGTCAGATTTATAAATGTGATTATGATATGTTCTGGACACACCACGAAACCGCAACCGTAAGCGCGGTACTTAGAGCGATAAGTGGCGGTCCCGTTTACATAAGTGATGAGGTTGGTAAAACAGTTCCCGAGGTATTAAAGCCTCTTGTTACTCCCGATGGCGATACTTGGCGTTTTGATGCAGCAGCTATGGTAACAAAGGATCTTTTCTACACCGATTGCAGTGAAGCCGAAACTCCCCTTAAGGTATGGAATAAATCGGGTGATAATTTTGTTGTTGCCGCATTTGGAATTACCATTGATAAAACCGTTAAAGGCACTTTTAAATTAGAAGATATTCCAAATGCAAACGGTAAATATTTAGTTCACGACTTCTTTAATGACAAATACTTTGTTTTGGATGATGAAGGAAAAATCGCTTTAGAAACCGCATATAATGATTGCTCACTTTATTCGCTCTATAAAATCTCTGAGGATGATACCGTTAAAATCGGAGATAAAACATATTACGCTGAAGCCGCAGATCCCAATTCTAAAACGGTAGCTTTAAAAGATATTGTAAATATTCAACTTTAAACAAGTGAAATTTTAGTTTGCATATGTAACAAGTAAAAACACGCTCTTTGGATTTCCAAGGAGCGTGTTTTTGCGTTTTTATATTAATTTGTTAATCTTTTGCATAGCCTATGTTTTTTTCTTTTGCAGGGTCAAAAGTAAGGTTACATATAGATGCAACTAACCCGTAAATACCAAAAGTAATAATGCTTAAGAAAAAGTATGCTGCTGTTCTGGAAGTATAACCATCAGGTTTAAATGATGTATGGTTAATAATAATGCTACCAATCCATCCCAAAAAGAATGTAAGTAAAAAACGAACCAAATTATTTTCCTTCATAAAACTTCACCACCTCGTATAATAAAGTAGTAGTTTTTAGTGTCCCTCTCCAAGGACAATATGCTACACTGTAAATGGTGCTGTGGATTGGTTTTCACCTCCTACCGGATAGACGGTTTACGAAAGGCTCCAACCACAGACCTTTGCAGTATT
>JAGAOS010000078.1 GCA_017623575.1 Clostridia bacterium | reverse complement strand
GCCTTCCCCTTGACGGGGAAGGGGGACCGCGTCAGCGGTGGATGAGGTGACAAAAAGCCTGCAAAAGTCTTTAATTGTGCCGCTTTGCGTCACTCACCTCATCCGTCACTTCGTGACACCTTCCCCGTCAAGGGGAAGGCTCTTTTGTACATTCAAACTATAATTTATCTGTGACCTTCCGGCCGCGGAACGAGGTTTAGCCATACACAAAAAACTATGTCGGAATAAACAGCCTTAGGCTGTAAACAATAATTTATCTGTCTAATATATTTATAAACATAAAAATCTGCAACGAAAGGGCTTTTCTATCCTTTTATTGCAGATTTTTCATTTCATTTTAAGGTTTTAATAAACTTTGTTTTTTACAGCCCTTTTTTAATGCAAAAAAGTATCATTTTTTTGAAAAAGTATCATTATTTGCATTGAAAAAGCACGATTAGTAGATTATACTTTTAAACGGGGAGAGCTGTTTTAAGGTCTTTTTTTATATGGTAGGGAGATTGCGTTATTTTTTTCCTTTAAACGGCTCTTTCTATGTGATATAATCAATTTGTAAATTATTTTTAGGAGGTATTTTATGAAAAAACTTTTAGCAATTTTACTTTGTGTTCTTTTGGTAATAAGCTCTTCGTTAAGTGTTTATGCCATAGAATACGACCATGATGTCGATATGCCCTTTGAGGATATGGACGATAATCCTTCCAAGGTTTTCGTTAAAGAGAACGAAAACAACGTAAAGGGTGGTTATTTAACCAAAAACGGCGATTCATACACCGCTACTCCCTACAAAAATTCAACCTTCTTAGGTTGGTTTGATGCGGATGATAACCTTATTTCCGAGGATGCTACAATAACCCCCGAAGAGCTTAACGGCTACTATGCCGCCAAGTTTGAAACCGAAAATCTTATTAATGATTCCGGCTTTGAAAACTACACAAACGGCGCTAAAATTTATAACTCCTCCAATTTTGATAAGCAGGATTGGACCGTTCATAACGGTACAAAGGTTGCTCCCATTTCATCATATACAACCAGTTGGGGTAATCTATATGCCAGCAGTACCTATAGCAAAACGGGAAGCATTTCTTCTAAAATGCAGCCACCTTGGCAGCTTATTAGCACCGATGTTAAATTAGCCCCCAACACCTTATACTACATAGGCTTTGATTGGCTTTACACCACCAAGGTAGAGGGTACTTATATATATGACCTTCAATACGGTTTGTTTACACCCGATTCCGGCAATATTAATATGATTGCTATAGGCTCAGGCTCTACAAATAGCATTAATGCTAACGGTATTGCTGTATCTACCTGGAACAAAACCGGCTTTACCTTTGAAACGGGCGATACCGTACCCGATAATGCAGTATTCGGTTATGTTTTCAGGGTAGATAACCCCGATGAAAGCGTATCAACAAACGATGAAAATGCTACTTATTTATATTTGGATGATATTATGATAGTACCTACAGAAAAATTTGATATTACCTTAGATGCAACAAATGTTGCCACAATAGAACCCGTAAATGGCTGTAAAAACGGCTTTGCCGTAAAGGATGAGCCTTACAGCTTTAAGGTTATTGCCGAGCCTGATGCTACACCCGTAGTATCAATAGCAGGTGAGGTTCTTACCGCCGATGAAGACGGCATTTATTCCTTTATGCCCACCGGCGATACCGAAATTACAATTGATTGCGGCGCCGCCGACGAGGGCAAACCCGCACACGGCAAGGATTATGAGGGTCGTGACCTTACAAAATATAATGCAGATGTTTATTTAAAAAATATCTGGGATGGTGACACCGTTTACCACGAAACCGCAATGTTTATGACGGGTAAGGATACCGTTAAGCTTCTTTACCCCGTTGACGAGGTTATTTCCTTCCGTTCTTACAGTTTGGAAACCACCTATATTAAGGGTGTTGACTTTGAAATCACCGAGGATGGCTGTATCAAGCGTTTAGAGGGTAGCCGAATTCCTGTTTATGAGGGCGCTCTTACCACCGATGTTGAGCCTGAATCTAACGCCTTCCTCCTCAGAGGCAGTACCGATACCTGGCTTAAATCCATAGGTGACGGAACCCACGCACTGACCGCAGTTGCTATCACCTACAAACACAGCACTACCTTTGATGACGGATATCAACCCGCCGCTCCCGAATCTCAGAGGGATGCCCTTAACAATACCCTTGCAAAGCTTGATGCAGGTGAAAGCGTAAACATCGTGCTTTACGGCGACTCTATTTCGGGCGGTTGGAGCTCCAGCGGTCTTAACCATCCGATTTATGATGTAAATAATAATCTTGCAACCTATACCATGAACGTTGCTCCCTATGCACCACCCTTCTATGATATGATTTTAGGCAAACTTAACGAGCTTTATCCCGGTCAGATCAACTTTAAAAACCTGGCACTTGGTGGTAAATCCTCACCTTGGGGTGCCAAAGAAATCGCAAACCGTCTTGCCCTTTGGACCGATGAAAACGGCAATCAGGTAGTGCCCGACCTTATTATGGTTGGCTTTGGTGTTAATGACCGTTCAGGTGACAGAACTGCCGCCGATTTTAAAGCCAATATGAAGGCTATTGTAGATAACGCCCGTACCGCCAGCGGCAACGCCGATATGGGGGCACTTTACTTCTCACCCTTTATTCCCAATCAGCTTACCGATGAATGGGATATTGAGCTTTTGCTTGATTATGAAGATGTTCTGGCAGAGCTTGCCGATGCAGATGAGAATATAGGCTTGGTTAAGCTTACTTCTATCTTTAAAGAGGTTATTAAGTGCAAGGCTCCCGAGGATTATATCAGCTCCTACTGGAACCACGGCAACGACTTCACCGCAAGAATTTACGCAACCGGCATTTTAGCCGCAATGCTTACCGAAGAGGTAATTGAGTTTACACCCGGAGACATTAATGCTGACAACGATGTAAACCTTAAGGACCTTGTAGCCCTTGCACAGAATGTTGCAGGATGGGAAACTGAGGTTAATACCGCCACTTTGGATGTAAACGGAGATGAAAAGGTAGATCTTGATGATGTAAACCACCTTGCACAGCATCTTGCAGGTTGGGATGTAGAGATTTCAAAAAAACCTTATAACCCCTAAAACATTTAAATAAAAGCTTTTAAAAAGGGAGTTTTAAAACATCCGTGTGATGAATATGCCCAAAAGCCTTCCCCCCTTAAAGGGAAGGCTTTTTTACCGCCAAAAATTTAGGTTCTTTTGCAAATGTTGGGATGAAGGATTTCAGCAGACTATGTATTAGGTTTACCTAAAGGTTTAAGGCATTTATCAAGATAAAAATCACTTAGGAGAAAGACTATGGCTAAAAAGAGTAACACAAAAAGCAAAATAGTATCGGCGGCGTGGAAGCTTTTTTACGAGCAAGGCTATGATGACACCACCGTTGATGAAATTATAAAGGAATCGGGAACCTCACGCGGTTCGTTTTACCACTATTTTGAAAGCAAGGATGCTTTAGTAGGCTCCCTTGCCTACCTTTTTGACGAAAAGTATGAGGAGCTTATACCCGAAATAGATATTGATGGTGATAGCATTGCTCTGCTTTTATACCTTAATAATAAGCTTTTTGATATGATTGAAAATACGGTAGATTTGGAGCTTATGAAACGGCTTTATGCAACTCAGCTTCTTACCAAAAGCGAAAAGCAGCTTTTAGACCATGACCGCGTTTATTACAGACTGCTTCGCAAAATAATTATAGCGGGGCAAAAAAACGGATATATTACAACAAATGAATCGGTAAACGAAATTGTTAAATATTACGCCTTTTGTGAGCGGGCAATTCTTTACGACTGGTGTCTGGTTTCGGGGGAATATTCCCTTAAAGAAAAGGGCGAAAAGCAAATGGAATTTATGTTAAATAAGATAAAGGCTTAAAATTTATTTTTTGTATTATTTTTTGTACAGAATATTGTATAGTTATATTTTCTTTATTTTAAAGGCTTTTATGTAATTTTACAAAACAGAGTACAGATTTTATTCTGTACTCTGTTCTCTATTGCAATTCTGTTAATAATGTGTTAAAATATTCGGGTATTTTAAATTTTGTAAGAAAAATCTCTTACATATAAATAAAGGAGTTGTTTTTATGAAACTTGCAGCATTTATAATTTACTTTGTTGCAATGCTTGGTATAGGAATATTTTTCTTTATCAAGTCCAAAAACCAAAACGGAGAAAAGGATTACTTTTTAGGCGGTCGTTCAATGGGTCCTTGGGTAACCGCAATGAGCGCTCAAGCATCAGATATGAGCGGTTGGCTTTTAATGGGCTTCCCCGGAAGCATACTTGCCTTTGGTATGGGCAAGGTGTGGATTGGTATTGGTCTTGCCCTTGGTACCATTCTTAACTGGGTTATAGTTGCCAAAAGACTTCGTCGTTTTTCTAAGGCGGCAAACGATTCTATAACACTTCCCCAGTATTTAACCAACCGTTTTGCATCAGCCAGTCCGGTACTTAAGGTAGTTTGTGCAATTATTTTCCTTGTTGCCTTCACCGTTTATGTTGCATCTGCCTTTAATGCAGGTACTACCGTATTCTGTGCAGTTCTTCCTTGGTTTGCAGATCACAAACAGTTAGCAATGCTTATTTTTGCCGCTATTATTTTGATTTACACCTTTATGGGTGGCTACAAGGCAGTTTGCTGGACAGATTTCTTCCAAGGCTTACTTATGTTAGTGGCTCTTTTAGCAGTTCCGATTATTATGTATGCCTTTGGTAATTTTGATAACCAGTATACCAGCGCCTTTGCAGATGGCGTAACCGCATTTAATTCTAATCCCTTTACTGCATCCTGGCAGGATATTGCCTCAGGACTTGGTTGGGGTCTTGGCTACTTTGGTATGCCCCACATTCTTGTAAGATTTATGGCTATTGAAAAGCCTTCAATGGTTAAAAAATCATCCACAGTTGCTATTATTTGGGTAATTCTTACCTTAGGTGCCGCCATTATAATCGCTTTCCTTGCAAGAACCTATTTGTTCAGCGACGGCTCATCCCTTGCAAACAACCTCATCCCTGCAGGCAATCAGCAGAATTTATTTATTGATATTGTTAACGATATATTCCCCGGTTTCTTTGCAGGTATAGTACTTTCAGCCATTATCGCCGCATCAATGTCCACTGCAGACAGCCAGTTGCTTGTTGCATCATCATCCTTTACAAGCGACATTTACAAGCCCCTTATCCGCAAAGACAAGGCAACCGAGAAGGAACTTTTATGGGTTGGTAGAATCGTTGTTCTGGTTGTTACCGTTGTTGGACTTCTTATTGCAATGTCCGGTCTTAATTCCTCCAACGCTTGGGCATCCAACATTATGGCGATGGTTGAAAACGCATGGGGACTTTTCGGCGCTGCATTCGGTCCTGTTGTTATTCTTTCCCTCTTCTGGAAACGCTTTAACTACGCAGGTGCCGTTGCAGGTATTTTAGCAGGTGCCGTTGCAGATATTGCATGGCTTGTGCTTTTCACAAGCACCGTTACAGACGCTGTTGTTTGCAACACCGGTGTTTATGAAATTCTTCCCGGCTTTGTTGTTGGCGCAATTGTTGCAATTGCAGTTACACTTTGCACCAAGGCTCCCGATGAAAAGGTTGTGGCTATTTATAATGCCGCTACCGACAAAACAATTGATGACTAATTAATTGAATAATACATAATTAACCCGCTTTGGTTTGGCGCAAAAAAATAACGGCGAAGATAAATCGCCGTTATTTTTTTATTTACTTTCCTTTAAAAGTATGGAAAAATCCTCTGCGGTGCCTTCTGAAAAGCCATTCTTTTTTATTATATAAAAGGAATTGTCCCTGCCGCGAATACCAAAGCAATTTTTGGTTTCAAAGGATTTATAAATCATTTTTAATTCCAGCTCGGATGTTTTGCCATTGCTTGTTTCAAGCCTTATAACTCCGTTTTCGGCGGTGTAATTGTATTCTATGGGGTTGCCGTTTTCATCCATACTTTGGCTAAGCATATTGCGGTTATTACTTACAAAAACCAAGAGCATTGCAACAAGGGCAAGCAAAAAGGGCATTGTACTGCTCAGGTTAATTATGCGGTTTGTAAAAAAATCTACAAGCTGGGTTGCAAGGGTTAAAATACAAACAACATAAAGGGTTATGTAAAGGGGTGTTTTTAAATAAATGTGGGTGTTGATTTCGGTTATATCTTTTTTTGAAAGCACTGTTTTATTTATAAATTTGTTCATAAACTCTCCTACTCTGCTTAAAGTTTTATTTCGGTTGGTTCTTCGCCACGGCAAAAAATATTTTTCACCTTCATATTGTAAACCTCGGTGGGAATTATATATTCGCCGTAAGCAAACATATAATCGGGGTTTAAAAAGGTCTGCCCTGCAATAGTCCACAGGTGAACATCTGCATTACAAAGCCTGTAAAATTCCAATTTGCCGCCGTTGGGTGTACCGTGGTGAGGCACCTGCAGAATATCACATTTAAGGCTTTCGCCATAAATGTCAATTGCCTTTTGGCTTAACGAATCGGACATATCCCCCGTCCACAGCAGGGTGGTATCCCCCACCCTTTGCCGTAGCATCATAGAAAAATAATTTAAATCCTTAGCATCGTCTGGGGCATCCTCGGCAGTTAGCAGAATTTCAAATTCAGCGCCGCCAAAATTGAATATATCCCCCCGTTTTGGGGTGATTACCTCGGCGCCCTCAATGGTATGCAAAAGGGTTTCCATATTTATGGGATAATCCGGCTTTTCCCAGTTGTTCTGAGGTTTCCAATCCTTTGGCGGAAAGCTTCTTATAATCTTTTTAAAGCGGAATTTTTCTTTCATTTCGCTTTTCATAATATATTCCAAAAAATTCATATGGTCATCGTGGGGGTGTGTGATTATAAGCGCCGCCACGGTTATTACATCGCTTTGGCAGACACTTTGCAGCTCGGCAAGATAAGCTTCAAAAAGCGCCTTATAATCGGCGAATTTATTGGTTAAATCCACACAGCCAATATCTATCATAACAAGGCTGTTATCGGCAAGGCGCAGATAATAACTGCGGTCACTTACCGCCGATGCAAAAACCGAAATACCGTTTTTATTAATATCCATCATTTAAAGTCATCCTTTAACAGAATGTTTTTCTAAAAGGGCGGCGCGCTCCTCCCACAGATTTTTAGAAAGGTCAACATAATATGTGTGAGGCTTTTCAAAACGCTTAACCTCATCCCAAAGGGTATCCACCTGAGCCTTGCAATATTCGGCGGATTCCTTTACTGTGGGACATTCATAAACACATTCACCCTTATCAAAAATGCGTACCGCCAAAGGCTTTGCAGTAAAGTTGGTAACGATTTTCCGTTTCCAGGTATGCTCGGGGTCAAAAATCTCATAGGGCTTAGAATCGTCAATAACCTCGTGATGAAGGGTTATAACATCGGCAATTGCCTTGCCTGTTTCATTGTCAAAAAGGCGCCACGCCCGCTTAAATGAGGGAATTGTGATTTTAGCGGTGTTTTCACTTATTTTGATTTTGGGGATTATATTACCCTGTTTGTTCTGAACGGCTACAAGCTTGTAAACGCCGCCGAAAACCGCCTCAGAGGAAGCGGTAATAAGCCGCTCACCAACGCCAAAGGTATCTGCCGCCGCACCTTGAATGAGCATATCGCGGATTAAATATTCATCCAAGGAATTGGATACACATATTTTGCAATCGGTAAAGCCGGCATCATCCAGCATTTTACGAACCTTTTTGGTAAGGTAGGTAATGTCACCGCTGTCAATACGAACGCCAAGAGGTCTGAAGCCCTTAGGCACAACAACCTCATTAAAAACCTTAATTGCGTTTGGAATACCCGATTTTAAAACATTATAGGTATCTACAAGCAGCATACAGCTATCGGGATATTGCTCGGCATAGGTTTTAAAGGCGGTGTACTCATCCTTATAAAGCTGAACCCAGCTATGCGCCATGGTGCCGGAGGGCTTTACGCCAAAATCCTTTGCCGCCTTAACGCAGGAGGTGCCGACACAACCGCCGATTATTGCTGAGCGAGCGCCTAAAATTGCGGCATCATAGCTGTGGGCGCGCCTTGCGCCAAACTCTAAAACAGCTCTGCCCCCCGCCGCGCGGACAATTCTGTTTGCCTTGGTGGCAATAAGGGACTGATGATTAACGGTGAGAAGTACCATTGTTTCTACCAAAAATGCCTCAACTGCGGGACCGCGCACCGTTACAATGGGTTCTTTTGGGAAAATTGGAGTTCCCTCAGGAATAGCCCATACATCACACGAAAACTTAAAATTGCTGAGATATTCTAAAAATTCATCACCAAAAAGGTTTAAGGAACGAAGATATTCAATATCCTCTTGAGTGAATTTCAGTTCCTTGAAATATTCTATAAGCTTAGATAACCCTGCCATAATGGCAAAGCCGCCATCATCGGGCACGCGGCGAAAGAACATATCAAAATAGCAAATTACATCTCTATCCTCTGAATAAAAAATTCCGTTTGCCATTGTAAGCTCATATAAATCCATAAGCATTGTAAGATTTTCTTTCATATTAAACATCCTTTCTTTGGTGACGAATAATCGAAGGGGTGAATTTTTTCGTAGCGCTTTTTGTGATACGGGGCGCCCGTGCTGTTGCACTGCCCTTTTCAAAAAGCAATACAGAAAACCGATTTAAGTTTGTGGGAAATTTGTTCAGAGTGCTTTCATTTACACACGGTGCCGTGCTATTGCACTGCCCTGTGTAAATGAATGTGCTATGGGCAAATTTACCCAAACTTATGGGGTTTTTCTTCGCCGTTTAGCTTTCTATCCCTTTCCTTTAGCAAACGGCTTTCTTTTATTAAGCGGTGAAGCTCGTCCCTGTCTTCCTTTTCTACAGCGGTTAGATATTGGCAAAGACTGCCTATAAGGCATTTAAGCTCGGTTGATATATAATCCTTATTTGCCAAAAACAGCTCACTCCAAAGGTTTTCATCCACCGAGGAAACGCGGGAAACATCGTGATAGCTACCCGCAGAATAACCGTTATGTTCGCGGCTGGTAGGACTTTTCATATAAGCGCCCGCCAAAATATGGGGCAGTTGTGAGGTAAAGGCAATCATACGGTCATGATTAAGGGGCGTGGTGACGGTTATATTGCTTATTCCGATTTTTAAAACAAGCTCCTTTAATACTTCAAGAGCGGCGGTATCGGTGCTTTCGGTGGTGGTGAAGATATAGCTTCGGTCAATAAAAAGGTCTGCAACCGAATTTTCAAAGCCGCTGACCTCACGACCCGCCATAGGATGTCCACCCACAAAGCGGAGGGAATTTTCAAGGCAGAGCGCCTCACATTTTTCGGTGATAGCCGCCTTAACGCCGCATACATCGGTAACGATTGCGCCCTGTTTCATTTTTCCTGCATTTTCGGTTATGTAGGAAAGGGTTGCGGCAGGCGACATTGCCAAAAAATAAATATCGGCATCAACCGGTACCTCAAAGCCCTCAGAAATTGCACCCGATTCCTTTGCCGCCAAAAGAGATGCTTTGTTTTTATCACATCCCAAAACGGTATGGTCTGTAAATTTACTAAAGGCTCGCGCCAAAGAACCGCCAATAAGACCCAAACCTATAATTGCTATTTTCATACTTTACTTCCCTTTTACACTAATTGGCTGCCGCATTTTAAAACGCAACAGCCAATTGTAAGACTATTTAAAAATTATTCTTCAACATCGGTTGCATCTTCTGCAAGCTCAACATCGGCAACAACAACATTCACCCTTGTAACGGCGCTGCCTGTCATACCCTGCAGCTTTTCCTTAACGCCTGCCTGAATTTTTTCGGCAATATCACAAACCTTGAATTTGTCGCTTACCTTTACAAAAAGTTCAATATCAATTATACCCTGATCTGTAGAAACTGTAACCGAACGGGTTCCGCCCTTTTTGCCAAGAATTTTGGCAACGGAAACAGGACCGTTTGCCATTGCAACAACACCCTCAGTTTCAAGGGTTGCCATTTCTGCCATACGAGCAATAACTTCGTTATTTATAGCTAATCCGGAATTGTTTGCCATAACGCATACCTCCTATTTTTTATGTACAATATTATTATATCACAAATTTTTAGAAGTACAACTATTTTTTGTTAACAATTTTAATGTTTTCCAAAGAAATTTCAGTTTGAGAGATAACTGCATCCTGAATTTGAAGAATTTGACTGGGCAAAAGCTCATCCGCCTTAACAACAACGGTAATGTCCTTATCGCCCATAACAGCCACCACCTTTTCAAAGCCCTTTGCCTTAACAAGGGTTTCTATTGCCGCCTCTTTTTCCATTCGTTCGGCTATCAGTGTCATTTTTTCGGTTGCCGCCGCCTTGGCTTCACTATCCGACCCTGCGCTTTTTAAGGTATCCTCCAAAAGGGCAAGCGCCTCATCCCGCGCCTTTTTTCGGTCGGCAGCGGCGGTTGAAAAGTAATCGGCGGCGGCTGAGGTCTGAACGGCTGAGGAATCATTTACCTTTACCACATACTTGGTATCACCAAGATTTTTGTTTGAGGATGTGTTGCCGGTGCTTATAAAGCCGCCTGCCGCCGATGAGTACTGCATATTAAGCCACACCGCGCCCCCAAGCGCTACCAAAAGCACTGCCGCAATTATGTGTTTTATACCGAAAATCTTTTTGTTTTTCATTAGTTTTCGCTCCTTAAACTCAGTATTTAAAAGGTTTTTATGAATATTAATATCCCGATTCGGCTATGCTTATTTTTCTATCGGGAATACCCAGCATTGCCGATACCGAGGAAGAAATTAAACTGTAATTTACATTATTTATACCGTCTGCAACAATTGCCACCCCCCTGATACCCGGCTTTTTTTCGGTAACAACAAGGGCGGTTTGCTCCCCATCCTTACCCTCTACAATTATATATTCCTGTTCACTTTTATGGCTTTCCTTTGTGGTTATGCTGTCGCCCTCATTATCCTCGGTCTGGCTTAAATCCAAAGTGTTTTGATTGGCGTATACATATTCACCCGAATTTTCCAGCGTTACTGCAACAATGCAATTTTCATTACCCGTAATTGCAGTTACAAGCTCTTTGATTTTATACTCAAGCCCACTACAGTATTCCTCATCACTTAAAATTGGTGCTGAAGCTTCATTTGCACTGCTGTTTCCCCCAAGGCTACCAAAGGCAATAAGCAAAATTCCAATTATGCCCAGCAATACAAGCAGGGTTGTTTTTTTGTTGCCCGCAAAACGCTTTTTAAAGGGCAAAATTAACTGTTGCATTTTCCTCCCTCCCGAATTTATTTCTTGTATTCATCCGACCACTCAACAAGAAATATTCCCGTTTGATTTTTTACAATTTCTGCCGCACTGTCAAAAGCCTTATTATCATAAAACAAAACAGCGGCTTTGGTAATATTTATGTCAGAGGGGTCTGAATTATCCGTAAAAACCACAACTTCTTTAAATTTTATGTTACACCTGTTAAGCAGATTTTCTATTACAAACTCTGCCGTTGAATTTGAAATCCGCTCTGCAGTATGGGTGGCATCGGCAGTATTGTAAGAAAAGGCCGGTAAACCAAAATCCACCGCCGATGCATTTAAGGTAGATATAATTACAGCCACCATAAAAAGTCCCATTGCATATTTAAAAAGGGCGGCTGAATAGCCCTTTGGCACCACCATCCACAATGCGGCAAGCACAACTGCTACCACCGACAGAGTTTTTGCAAGACCTATAAAAAAGCTCAATTATCCCGCCCCCACCGCAAGAGAAATTATAAAAAGAATTACCGTAAAAAACACCGATGAAAATAAAACCGACAGGCAAAAATCCACCGACCTTAAAAGCTTTTCCACAGGCATTATACCAAAAATTTCCGCCACACCCGCCGTAATCCACATAGAAATCCGCCACAAAAAAAGCTGAATTATAACGGGCAAAGCTACAATAATTATTGCCGCGACAGCATAAATCCCTGCCCCTGACCTTAACAGATTTAAACATCCGCGGGCGGTGGTGATTGTTTCGGCTATGGCGGGACCCATAATAGGGATTGTTGTACTTAACATAACCTTAGAGGTGCGAAGGGCAAGTCCGTCGCTTGCCGCTAAAAAGGTGTTTTGCAGGGAAAGAATACCTAAAAATACGGTGGTGGAAATTCCCATTGCCCAATTGGCGGTTTTTTTAATCCATTCCGAAAGGCGGGAAATCCCCGCAACGGGGGATATACCACCGCATATGCCAAGGCAAAGCACCACACCCGATATGGGCACAAAAAAGTATGATATTAAATAAGATACGGCCTCTGCCGCCATAAGCAAAATGGTGGAAAAGCCGCCTGCCGCCGCCGAATTGCCCGAGGACAGCATAATTCCCGCATATATGGGCACAAAGCTTAGCATAAAGGTTGAAAGGCTTTGTATTGCGGTTTTAACTACATCCATAACCGTATAAACGGGTGCGGTGGCAACAAGACTTGCAACAAAGCAGGCAAAAATGCCCATTTCAGCCGATGGTATTTTTTCGGCAATGCCATCAAACGAGGCAAAAATAAGAAGAATTCCAATTATAGACAGGGTGGTTTTTATTGGCGCCTTAATTCCCTCTGTAAAAAAATCGGTAAAAAGGGAAATTATGCGTTCGCCATCCGCTTTAAAAATTATATCAGGGTTTGAAAGGTCAAAGCCTATATCCCCCAAAAGGGATGCCACCTCTTTTGGAAGTGAGGACTCTATTTCGGCGGCGCCGCTGTTTTCATACTGCCGTTTATAAAGCTCTGACTTGCCGTTTTCCTCTGCCAAGGCGGGAAAAGTAAAGCAGAGAATTAAAAAAACTAAAAGGGCTGTGAATAATCCGTATTTTTTAATATATCTCATCACAAAAGGGACAAGCCTACCTCCAAAATGCTTTGCAAAATCGGTATTGATAGCAAAAGCAATGTTATTTTTCCTGCCATTTCCACCTTGGTGGCAAGTGATGTCTGCCCAAAATCGGTACATAAATCTGCCGAAAACCTTGTTATTATGCATATTCCAAGAGCCTTTAAAATATACCCCGTAAGGGTTTGGGGACTGCCGTATTCCTCCAGCATTTTTATAAGGGTAAAAATTGGGCTTGCAAACTCCAGCGCTAAAAAAACAAGCAAAATTCCCCCCGCCGTTACCGCCACAAGCAGAGCGTATTCGGGGTGGTATTGCCTTAACACAACAATCACAACCAACGCCACCAAGGCAAACAAAGCAATTTTAACCATAGCTAAAGCCCGAAAATATCCTTTATGGTATCAAAAAGCTCGGCAATTACCTGAACCACCATAAAAAGCACAACCACAAGCCCCGCAAGTGTGGTGAGCATTGCCTGATCCTCCCTGCCGGAACGAATAAGCAGTTGATTTAAAACCGCCACAATTATTCCAATGGCGGCTATTTTAAAAATAAAATCTATCTCCATTTTGTTAAAATACTCGTAAATCTGTTAAATCATAATAATAAACATTGCCGCCGCTAAAGAAAGGGACAACCCTAGGGAAAGCTTGCTTTTGGCAGAATATGCCTCGATGAATTTTTTCTCCCCCTGCTCAAAAACAGATATATAATAATCGCAATGGGCAATCTGCCCCTCAGTATCACTTTTTCCAAGGTCGATAATAAAGGCGTTTATTTCATAAATTTCTTTAGGTTTTAGGCGAATATCTATGTTATCATCAAATATTTTCGTTATACTTTCTCCGTTCTTTAGGGCAATATCCAATCTTTTAAAAATGGAAGTGTTAAATCTTGGGTCATTTAATGCAAGGGTGAAAATTTCCTCCCTTTCTCTACCGCAAAAACGGATTTGCTCCTTTACAAAGATTATAAACTCTTTAAAAAGCCGCAAAAAATCCCTGCGTTTTTTAAGTCCTATACGGTACTCCAGACCCAACAAAAAGGGTGTGAGGGATAAAAGCAATATTCCCAAAAGCCTCATACACTCACCGTCCTTTCGCTTTCATCAAACTCTATTGCCCGTTTAACAGTATAATTAAAGCCTTTACGGCATACAACCACCCATTCAATGGCGCCTGTTTTTAAAAGGGCAGATACGGGTGGCCGTTTTGCAATATCATTAAGACTGCCAATGTGGGCAGTTGTTATTACTGTTACCCCGGAATTAAAGCTTTGAGTTACCGCCGCCACCTCTGACATATCACCAAGCTCATCAAAGGCAATAACATCGGGAAAAAGGGTGCGCAGAGCCATTTCAATTCCCTTAGCCTTTGGCACGCCTGTTATAATATCGGCGGTGCTACCCATATCGGTATACGGAACTCCGCCGCATACCGCCGCAATTTCTCCGCGGCTATCCACAACCGCTACCTTTTTGCAATTTCCCACCCTGCCGCTTGCAAGCTGGCGGCAAGCATCCCTTAAAAGGGTGGTTTTGCCCGTACCCGGGCCGCCGCAAATAAGAATACCCCCGCCGTTATAATACCTTAAAATTTCATCGGCGCAGTGGGGAATTTCCTTGGCAATTCTAAGATTTATTGAAGAAATATCCCTTATGGTTTCTATTTTTTCGTCCCTTAAAACCACCTTTCCGCATACACCTGCCCTATGCCCGTTTGCAAGGCTTATGTACCCTTCACAAAGCTCACCGTTATGAGAATAAACCGAATGTCTGCACAGCTTTAAAAAGCAATCATTTAAATCGGCGGGGGTGACAAAATAGGAATCGGCGCGGGGTAGCATATATGTACCGCCTTTGCAGACAAAAAACTGACTTCCGCTCATTGTAAGGGTCAGGGGTCTGCCTGCCCTCAGCCGTATTTCCTGAACCGATGCTTTAAGCTCGGGGTTTAAAGCGAAAAGTGGCATTTTAATTCTTTCGGGCAGATAGTCAAGCAGATTTTCAAACCGTTCTACCAAGATTTTCTTGTCCATTTTAAAGCTCCTTTAAGCTAAGGCGAAAATCCTGCCTTTAAAATCCGGCTTGGATTATTCGCGTTTGCTTATTATTTATTCTAATTAAAAATATGCGGGAGTTTATTTTTTATGACAAAAAAATGATAAAAACAAAATTTATATTATAAACGATTTGTGCTGCATGGGAATGGTCTTTATCATTTATAAAACCAAAGGATACAAAAACAGCATCCCCCCGACCGAAGTCGGGGGGATGCCTTAGGGAGATATACGAAACCTTATAAGGTTATGGCGAAATCAAACTTATTTAACGCCTGTATAAACTGCGAATGAGCCTGCGGGGAGAACATCACTAAAGGATGTAGCTACATTACTAAAGCTCTTATCCGCATCAGGAATTTTTGCATCGGCATAGGTATCAGCCTTATCAGCAGATACTATATGGCGATAAAGTGTTTGATTAATTGCAGAACCAAATGCAACATTAATATTAACAGCTGTGCTGTTCATATTGAGTACAGAAACTGTCCAGCTACCGTCTTCTAACTGAACTGCACCTACATAAACACCCTGAGTTGCGGTAGAAGAAAGGTTGGTAGCATAAACGGTACCGTTTTTGTAGCCGTTGTACTTGCTGAACAAGGTAGTGGGATAGTACTGTGCATAGGGTTGATCAGAAAGGAAGAGAGAAGGAGCGTTACCACACTGGTGGATACCGTTTATAAACTCACTCTCAGAAGTTTCAGTTCCGCCCGTTTTATCTGTCCAGAGCTGGTCATAGCTCATCCAAAGAATGGTATTCTGAATACCGCTTTGCTGTGCTACAATACCGCCCATTGCGGTTGCAAGACCACGGTAGAAGCTGGATGTTCCTCTACCCTGATAAGGCTCAAAATCCTTGATGTTGAACTCGTCAGACCAGAATTCAGCGTTTGCATTGGACTGTTTTGCAGTTGCAAGGAAGCCTTTATAATCATTAAAGTCGGTCATAGAGCCATTTAATATGTTAGAATTTTGATTATTGGTCATTGTTTCATAGTACTTATCATAATTGGTAGCAACATCGCCCTCTTCGGGATAGTTATGAGCTGTAATAATATCAAACAATGTGGGGTCATTTTGGATTACATAGTTGGTAAGCTTGGAATAGCCTGCCTCATTGGGACCCATATGCTTAACATCGGTAACATTGTAAATATCCTCAACAGCATCTCTCATAGTTCTGCAGAAGAGAACATACTGCTCTTTGTCGTGGCCTGCAGCCAGATTGATTGTATCCAGGATAGAACCATCTTCTGATACAGAGTAAGAGTTAGAAGGCTCAACAAAGTATGAGAAATACTTGATGTTGTTAATGCCCTGAGCCTTTGCAAGCTTAACGGTGTTAGCCATTAAATATGCATAGCGGTAAGCTGCTCGGATAATACGGGCATTATCACTATCGCCTGCTGCGGCTGCAACGCCTGCGCTTTCGCCATAGCGGTCAGCGCCCTCACCGTTAAAGTAATCGTTTTCGTGGATGGAATAGGTAGCATTTTCTTCTCTTGAAATGAAGTCAAAGTGCCAGCCAACCTGTAAGATTACTTCCATATCTCTTTCCTGCAATGCTCTTGCATAGTTGAGGAAGTAGTTAAAGCGGTCAGAGTTCCAGTCATAGCCTGTAGCATCATCAAAAATCCACTGGCTTTGATAACGGGTTCTTACATAGTGAACGCCTGCATCCTGTAAACGGTCAAGCTCGGTGTTAATCATAGCTTCATCATATACACGACCTGTTACATCATCCTCCATAAAGCCGAAGGCGTGATAAACTGTACCGCTGAAGCCACGATAGTTGTTAATAACGGGAGCAGCAGAGTTTTGTACTGAAAGATTTACGGTTTTAGAAGGAGTTAAAACCTCTTCAGCGTAATTTTCCTCTACAAAGCTATCATATGCTGCTTGGTTTTTAGATACGATTGCCTCAGCAACGGTATCATCATCATTTGTTACGCCATCATTTAAAATTGCGTAAACAACATCATAAATGGATACTGTTTTGGTATCCTCCTCATAGATTACAAAGCGCTCACCGTCGGCAGTTTCGGCAATCATATAACCGCGAACTGCATAATCGGCGGCATAATCGGTAATTCCAATAAGAACACCTGTAAAGGTAACAACAGAACCGTTCTGCTCAAAAATAGCATTTGTTCCGTTATCGGCAGAGTAGGCAACACCGATTTTTGCATTATAAGCATCACTGTTTACCATATCGTAAACAAGCTCTTTACCTGCTAAAGCAGAGTTTGCAATTGCAAGAGTACCATACTCTACAACCTTAACATCGCCGGTTAAAAGGGAAGTATCAATACTGCTCTTAACTCTTATACCCTGACGATGCTTTTTGCTTGCATCATTCTTACGGATAGCGGCATATTTTGCAGGCTCAAATTTAGCCTCGGCATCAGCCTCAAACTCTTCATTCAAGGTAGCTACCTTAATGTTATCAAGAGCGATGGACCAGCCTGCTTCACCTGCATCAAAGCCGAAGTTTGCAAGACCAGTGTAGTAGGTGTAATCGGGGTCAATAGTGATTTCATAATGAACCCAATCGGTATGGTTTGCAATATCCTGCTTATAGCCGTTAAACTGATAATTATCAGAATTGTTAAGACTTGCGGGACCGCTTAAGAGGTTGCCGTTTAAATCTTTAGTAACAAGGCTGTAAGCATTGTTGTTGTAAGCAAATACATTACCCTCATAAGTAATGGGGTTGTTATCGCCTTCACTTGTTCTGAATCTGAACTGGAGCTTTTCAGTAGGATAGCTTAAAACCTTCATATCGAAGGAAACAACATATTTCTGATTTGCTCTGTAATAGAAGGGAACGGTAATACCATCGTTCTTTCTTGTGAATTTTAAGTATTTATTGCCGTCTTCTTCTGCAATGGAAGGAGCATCGCCAGCACTTGTTGTGCTTACTGCACCGATAGTGCCATTTTCAAAATCGTAATCAACAACAATAGCGTTGGAATTATCCAAAGCCTTTTTAAGGCTCATATCGCTGATTGTGATACCGCCTGTAACTGCTGAGTTTGCGGCTGAATTACCTTCAAGGTAGAGGTAATATGTAGCGCTGTCACCGGTTACAAACTTAACTGTAGCATTGTTCCAGGTAGCATTATCAATAACCTTTTCAACATTCTGATAATAGGTAATATTGCCGCCCTTTACAATAGCACTGCTGAATTTATCATTAACATTTGCAAGATTAACATTAGCTGCATCTGTAATACCAACTAAATCAATAGCAGCGTGGCTCTTATATTTAAAGGTAAGAGCGTATTCGGTGTTAGGTGCAAGGGAATCTAATCTGGTATAAAGAGCGTGGTATTGAATACCGCCAAGAGAGATTGCCTTTGTACCGTTATAGCCGTTATTTGAATGATTAATAGTAGACCAGGTTGCTTTCCAAGGAAGCTCTTCAGGATTCTCTAAAATATTTGCATCATCGGGGATAACAACTGTTTCGGTCTCCTCATATTCGGTAAGGCTTAAATCACTTACGGTCATTGCCCAGGCGTCGCCGCCATAAATATAGTATTTATTTGAACGACCTGTCTGGAGCTTAATGGTGTAGTCGCCCTCATCACCTGTTGTGAAGGTAGCGGTAACCATATATGAGTGATTTGTAGCACCTTCCTTAGTGGGAAGCATTTTGGTTGTTACATCTATATTGGTCAGGCTAGCTGATGCATTATAAATATCTGCAAGCTTTACATGGTAGTTATCGGTATAGATGTAGGAGAAGGTGTACTTGGTGTTAGCTGCAAGACCCTTTGCGGTAATGTAACCGTAAACTGCAGGGTTGTAAACATGCATAGCAGCTTCACCGCTGATGATTATACGCCAAGCATAACCGCCGTTGTAGTTGAATGCGGGGTTTAGCTCATCATAGTAGTAAACGCGGCTACGGGTAACCTCGTTGCCATTACCATCTGTATAGGTAACCTTCTCATCCTCTTTACCCTCAGCGCCTGTGATGTAATAATCTGCGGAGTCAGCACCAACAGACCAGCGAACATCACCGTTTGCTACGGTGGCATCAACAAGCTTGTTGGGGTCAACGAACTCTCTGAGGTCAAAGTCAGAAGCTGTAAAGCCCGAACCAGCGGCGTGGTATAAAACAAGATAATATTCAGTGTTTTCATTTGTGGTGAAAACTGTAGAAATATTATTCCAAGCGGTACCATCAAAGGTAAAGTCGGAGAAAATTTCTTCATAAAGCGGTGTTTTGCCATCTGCCAGAGCCATCATTACATGTTCGGTAGATGCACCCCACTTAGAGGAATCAATATCATTAACTGCAATAAGCTGAATTCTGTTAAGCACAGACTCACCTTTATAGTTAAAGTAAAGCTGATACTTGGTATTTGCGTTAAGATTTATTTTTACAAAAGTATCACGATAGTTAGATTTGTCAACTATGATTGCCTCGCCGCCCTCACAGCTATCGGTGGATTTTTTGATTGTAGCTGTTGTAGGAGCAGAGGTAAGATTCCAAGTGGAATTCCAAGAAAGTGAGCTTACATTAGCAAGCACATTGTCATCAATTACAACCTCGCCCGTAGCGATAAGACTAAAGTTTTTAAAGTGGGTAAAGGTGCAATTGGGATTATCTTCACCGTTATTAAGGAACTGGCTACCATCAACTATAATGTAATATTCGGTATCTGCGCCTGTTGCAAAGGAAGCGGATACATTATAGTATTTATTTACCAGTTCAGGAGTTGCATTTGCATAATCATCTGCAGGTGCAGTTGTGTTGAAAGCGTTTACCAAATCATTGGTACCGCCTGCTACTGCACCGCCACCACTGGGAGAAACAAGCTGAGTGGTAGTATCGGTGATTTCAGAAGCTGCAAAAACTCTTACATTGCTTACCTTTACGGTAGATGCCTTAAAGGTAAAGTCATAAATAGTATTAGGAGCTAAAGTAATCTTGGTGTAAGCTGAACGCCATGCGTTTTTAACTGCTATAACCTTTTCATAGGTACCAACGCGACCACCCCAAGAGGAAGTCCAATCGGTAGCTACGGTATCGGTTAAATCATCAATATCCATGGGTTTTTCTTCGGCTACAAAGCTGAAATCGGAAGCTACAAAGCCCGAACCTGCAGTATTATTTTCAAAAACAAGGTAATATTCAGTATTTTCATTTGTTGCAAATTCTACTGAAATCTCATTCCAAGTAGCACCATCATAGGTAAGTCCTGAGAATCCCTCAGTAAATACTGTAGAAGCTCCAGCCTTTAAGGTATTGATTAACTGATCGGGTTTTGCTGCATATTTTGCTTCGTCAATATCATTTAAAGCGATTAAATGCAAATTGGATACAGCGGAAGTTCCCTTATAATTAAAGGAAAGCTTATAATCAGCGTTTGGTGTAAGAATTAACTTAACAAAGGAAGAACGGTAGTTAGATTTGCTAACTGCAATTGCCTCGCCACCCTCGCAGCTATCTGCAGATTTTGTGAATGTAACTGTACCGGGAGTGGAAAGATTCCAAGTGGAATTCCAGTTTGCGGGATCAACAACATCTACATTAGCATCGGGAACATGCTTTTTAAGGCTTGCAACTTTAAGAACAATTGATGTAGTACTGAATGCACCGCAATCTAAAAGAATATAATATTCTGTTTCAGTGCCTGTTGTAAAGGTTTCAGAAGATGTATAGAACTCACCTGCTACAGGAGTTGCAGGGCAGTTGGTTGAAACCGAAGCAGTAGCAAGGTTATTGGTACCACCGGGGGCAGCACCACCATCTGCACCGGAAACAAGCTGAGTGGTAGTATCGGTAATTTCAGAAGCT
>JAGAOS010000077.1 GCA_017623575.1 Clostridia bacterium | reverse complement strand
GATTTACTGTGTTTTTGCCTTGCAGAGTGCAAAATTTACCACTTCAAAATTCTGCGACCTGAAATATGCAAAATTTTGAGAGATTTTTGTGTGCAACAAGGTTGGTAAGGCTGTCGCCTACCAACCGCAGTAAACCGAAAAACGCCAAAATAATGCTATTTCAGGCGGGTTCGGATACTCCTCCTCTGCTTAAGCAATCCGATATAAGTGCCAATGCAATTATACCTAAAACCAGTCCTGATATTTGGCGTTTTGAAAGCTTTTCCTTAAAAAACAAATATCCGCAAAGCGTTGAAGCTAAAATAGTAGCACCATTAAAAACAGGATAAAAAATTATACTGCTTATATTTGCAGTTAAAATACTGTTTAATCTATTATAACTACAGCTCACAATTCCGCAAGCAATTGCGGCAATCCAATCTTTTTTTGATAAATAGTTTTTTGTGTTTTTACCTCTCGGAACTATAAAAAATAATATCAGATACAAAAAAGTCATAAAAACTGCCGAAATAATAAAAACACTATCCGTTTTTTGGGGCACCGCCAATGAGAAAGCTTTAATATATACACCTACAGCGCCTGCAACCACAAAAAATCCCAAAACGTAAAAGATCCACATTTTTTGCGGCCTTTTATCCCTTGCGAATTTTGTGCAAAATATCAGTGCAAAAGCAAGCAATACTACGCCTAATATTTGCCATAAATTTACACTTTCATTCCAAAATACCACACCGCATATTGTTGATAAAATCAATGAACAATTACCTAAAAGAGTAGTTATTCCTATAGGACCTGTAGCCATAGCCTGCATTTTAAAAAATAAAAACATTCCTTGCAAAACTCCATAGCCCATACCGTAAAATAATGTTTCTTTGCTAAGCTCTAGCTTATGGGCACTTAAAAGCAGAAGAATGACTATCCAAACAAAAGAAACAAAAAAATTAAAAAGAAATATCTTTTTTAAAGAATTATTGCTTTGCCCGTGTAAAATCGCATTATTAGCAGTAGCAAGTATAATAGATAAAATAATAAGCCAAACCATTTTTATCCTTTCTGCCCACAAGGGGACCGCAAAAAGCGGTCCCCTTGTGGATTTGAGTAGGGAGATATATAATAGTCGTTATCAAAAATTAGTGTGCAGTATAAAAGCTACTTCATTCTTTTAAGCGCCTTATTAGCCTGCTTTATAGGAGAATTAACATTCTTTTTAAAGGTATCAATCTTTTGTTTAACATTTGCAGAAGTGGTACCTTTAAGGCTGCTAAGAATTCTGTTGTAAAGACCACTTTCAACATAATCCACTATACCCTTACCATAGGTAATGCATTTTTTTGCTTTTTTACTGCAGATTTCATTATAAACCTCTTTAATTTGATTATTATGGAAAAGGTTTTCATAATCTGTATTGGCAATGTCAAGGAAGTATCTTAAGAAATATGCCGCACCTTCGGGGTTCTTAGAGCCCTTGGGGTTAGCCCAGCTTTTTGCCATTACGGGTGTATAGGCGGTTGCCTGAGTAGGTCCTGCGATAGGAACACATTCAATATTTTCAATGCCGCCCTGAATGGTAGGATTACCCTTAGCATCTCTGAATACCTTACTTGCGCGGAGTCCCTGATAAGAAATACTTGCAAATAATGCTACATTACCTGTTGCAATATTTTTATAGTCCCAAGAGGTTACAGTATAGTTTTCATTTACAGAAGTAAATTCTTTCCATGCTTTTAAAATATTTGGGGCTTCCATATTATTTATAAATTCTTTTCCGTTATACTTTACAAAGCCACTACCTGTAGACTGCATATATGTATCGTAGCTATGCATTGAAAGACCGGTTAAACCTTTTGCGCTTGCTTTAGCAATAATATCTCTTTGTGCATCCCAATTCCATTTACCCTGCTTATAAAGCTGCCAAGGATAAGTTTTAACACCGATTTTATCCATAGTGGATTTAAGGTAATATAACATATGGTTGGTATCTTCACAGCTGGGGGATTTGTTCATAGCAACAGAAAAATATTTACCGTTTACCTTAAAGCAATCCATATACGGCTTATACCAAGCAGGGTCATCCAAACGGTAGGTTTTGGCATCCAACGGAACACAAGCCTTAGTAACAACACCTGGGAAGGTGTCGGTAGAAATCATAGCAATATCAGGAGAATCACCACCCGTAACAAGAGAGATAAGCTTGGTTGTATATTCAGCCTCAGGAGTTACAGTAGTACGAATCTTTATACCTGTTTTTTTCTGAAAACTATCCACTAGTTTTTGCTCGGCATCGTCATACTTTCTCCACATAAGAATGTGAATTTCTTTAGCTTTTACGCTTGCGGGGATGGTGCTTAAATAATCCTTTTCCCACTTTGTACTACCCGAAGCCTGTGTTTGAGCATTTGGGGTTTGTGAAGTCTGCGTTTTTTTAGAAGAGCTACCCTCAGCAGACTGAGTAGCATCGGCTGTGCCTTCATCACTTGAGGTTCCAGCGTCGGTGCTTTCGGTTTTAGCGGACTCGGTTACACTGCTTGTTTCATCTGCAGCAGGCGCTTCGGAATTGCCACAAGCAGAAAACAGCATAACCACAGAAAGAAGCAAAGCAACTAAACTTATGATTTTTTTGAATGAACTAGATGATTTCATAATACATCCTCCTTTTTTATTAATTTAATTATATACCGACAATTTCATTTAAAAAAGCGGTAATTTTTACTAAAATATAGGTAATATTTTAAAGGTAATGCCTCACAAGGGGACCGCAAAAGCAGTCCCCTTGTGAGTTTTGGTAGGGAGATATTTATAAAGATGTAATCAACATTAATAAGTTTTTACATTCTCTATTTTGCCTTTTCCTTTTTGCCGAGCAATAAAACTACGGCGGCAGAAATAGCAAGGGTAATAGTTAATAGGGTAACTACGGTAAGGGAATCTCCTGTAGAGGGTGAAGAAGAATCTACAATCTCTTCGGAACCAAGCTGTTCCTCCAAATTTGCGGCATTTTCTCTTACTTCATCAATACTGTTACCGCTTACGGTAGGTATGTTGGTAAAGCGAAGGGGAACTCTGGCGTTTATGTTTTCCTCATAACCCATTTCGCGTCCCGTACCAATGGAGAGTCGTTTAAACAAATAGAAATCGGCATAGCTTATTCCTGAGCCTGCGGGTTCAAAGGTTACAAAGATTTTATTATTCTTTGAGCCTGTTACAAGCACAGCACCCAAGCGACCCTTAATATCAGAAACGTTGTAGGAGCGGATAATATCCTTGCCATCTTTATCCCACGACAAGGTGAATTTACCCTTGCCGCTTACATTAATACCATATATGAACTGATCGCTAATGTTTACATCCATTTCCATAACGGTTTTTGTTTTTAAGGTACCGCTCGCTGCATAGTTTTCCTTTTTTACAATATTGTAAGGGGTTTCGCAATAGCTAAGAGTTGTTTCACTTTTGTAGCCTGCGGGTACCTTAGTGTAGGTAATATCATCTATCCAGAAGCTGGGATGCCAGTAGTTAGCATTTATTGCAAAGGTTGCGGTTGTTTGACCCGGCTGAGTTAAAAACTCAAGAGTATACTCTACCCAGTCATAAGGCTCTACCTGAATCTCATTATATTTATAGTCTTTTTTCAAACTGCTTGCATGAGTTCCGCGCCAATCATGAAAAACAGTAAGGTTAGTATTAAGTCGGTAGTCACACCATTCAGCCTTATCCACCTTCATCCAATAGCTTATACTGTACATTGTATTAGGCTCTACGGGGAAGGTGAATACAGGATCATTCATAGCGGAAACTGTGCTCCAGCCAGGGTAGGTAACGTTAGATTTTTGCTCTCTAACCTCATTAATATGAAGCGCCTGAGTATCCTTTTTTTTGTGACCCTTGGTGGTATCAAGTGAAACTCTGTCCTTTATAAGCAAATGAGAATATTTGCTTGCCTCACCCTCAAAATCAATTACAGTTTGCTCGGGTGCTTTGTAGTTGGGGTCGACCCAACCGGGCATATACTCATCGGGGATTTTATCTACCTTTTCAAATTCAAAGCTATCTACCAACAGAGTTTTTGCCTCGGTGGTATAAGCGATAAGCAGATAAAGATTATCAAGCCCTGTTTCAGCCTTAAAGTAGATTTCTTCGGTGCGCCAGGTTGATTCATCATAAATATTCTGATTAAGGCTTCCGTAAGAGGAATCGTTGGCATAAAGACCGTTTTCAAAGCGGTATCTGTCCGCCTTTAAAACGGAATATGCATCTACAGCGACAAAGCCTGTTTTTAAATCAGAATAGGTTAAATTACTGTCTGCAGTTATTTTACTTTGGGCAAATTCGGGGTCGAAAATACCAACAAAGCGAAGAACACTGGAACCTGCCTGACCGCCCTGAGGCTTATAGGCAAACTTAATTCTGTAGGTTTCGCCTGCCTTAATATCGGGCAGTTTGATCTGCGAAACGTGGTTGGGGTTATTAATTAAAAGCGATGAACCGCTACCCGATTCGGTGGTAGAGGTGTTAGTATATTTTGCCCAGGTAATGGCGGTTGCAACGGTAGTATCACTAATGCCGTTTACCAAAATGTTTTTACAGGGAGAAGATTTGGAACCGACAACCGAAGCATTCCAATTAGCGGGTGTTTCAAAATAGTTATCTGCTCCGCCCGGTGTGGGTGTAGGCTCGGGTTGGGCACTTTGTACCTCCTCAAATTTAATATCGCTTAGCCACATATTGCCTTTGAGTTTCCTAAGAGTAAAGGCAATATCCTTAAAATCGGCAGAATTAAATTCAAAGGAAAGGGTATACCACTTATTTGCTTCAATATTATGATAATTTTCAACCTGCTTATAGGTACGCTTATCACCATCAACATAACCTGCATTGCTACCATCTGCATTCACGTTCCAGTTTCGACCGGCGGGAGTGTTCATTTGAACGTTGCTACCATAGTAATTAAGATAGGTCATTGTGTATGCAAAGTTAATGCGGTCACCCGAAATACCTTCAAAATCGGGATGATTTGGAATGAAAATACCTGTGTTTGTAATTGCATACGGCACATCAGAAACATTACCTACCGATGTTTTTGAAACCGTATCAGTATAATAAGAGAAGGTAAATTTATAATTCTTGTTAGCCTCGGTTTTAAGGGGAAGGGATACACGGTAGTCACCGTTATCCAGTTTAAAGGTTTCCTTGCCTTGGAAGGTGGTTTTATCTAAGGTCATACCTGTACCCTCATAGGCTACCGCCCCCTCATTAGCGCCCATATTTTTAGAATTTGATGCGTTAAAAATCCAATCCTCGGTGGGGTCTTCGGGCTCGGGTCCGGGAGGTGTAACAGGTGTAGGCTTAAGGTTATCGGGAACTTTTTCTACCTCTTCAAACTCAAATTTATCCAAAAGTATGCCGTTTTTATTATCATCGCCGGGGAGGATAACCAAATAAAGATCGGTATAATCAGTTGCTTTAAAGTAAAGTTCTGATGTGTACCACTGATTTGCAGCGGCATAGGTATAATCGCCCTCAGTATGGGCATAACGGTTAGCGGTTTGTGCGCAGTTTTTAAGGGTTTCATCCCTATAGCGATATATACCGTCGGCACCGTTATAAAGGTCATAGACATTCCAACCTACCGTACCATTAAAGAAATATGCTGCGTTGTCACCTGCGGCAATGGCATCATCCATAGCCTTTGGAGAATAAATACCAACGCCAACCATCTGTTTCTTTGCAAGGTCCAAACCACTACTGGTTACTACTTTGTAGGAGAATTTAAGACGGTAGGATTTACCTTTTTCTATATTGGGCATTGCTATATTCGATGCGTGGGTTGCCCATTTAAGTTTTAAGGAGCTTCCGCCCACATCTACCGAAGCGGTGTTGTCAACTGCGTGATAACTACCACCCTTTTCACCGCTGAAATAGGTGCCGTCAGTACCATCTACAGAAATATTTCTGCGTGCCGTTTGACTACCCTTTAGGGAAAGCACCCAGTTATCGGGGTCTTCAAAATAATCGGAAGCGTCGTTTTCGGGTTCAGAGAGATCCTTTAACACAATATCGTCCAACCACATATTTGCGCCTGCGATTTTTTGAAGTGTAAAGGCAATGTCCTTAAAGGTTCTTGAATTAAAGTCAAACGAAAGGGTGTACCACTTACCCGCCTCAATGCCATGGAAATTTTCCATAGGCTTAAAGGTGCGGGCATCCTTATCGGCTACGCCGTCAAAATTCTGGTCGGCAAAGCCTGTTTTCCCTCCGCTTGCATTCACCGTCCACAGGTGACCTGCGGGGGTATTCATTTGATAATTCATAGCATAGATATTAAGGTAGCTCATTGTATAAGCAAGACCCAAGCGGTCACCTGAAATACCTTCAAAATTGGGGTGATTGGGAATAAAAATACCTGTGTTATAAATTGCATACTTTTTACCCATAAGACTTGCATCACCCGTATTAACGGTTGTTACCGCATCGGTATAATAGGAAAAAGTAAGTCTGTAATTGATATTTTCTTTTAGCCCCAAGGGCAGTGACACCCTTAAAGCGTCACTATCCAGTTTAAGGGTTGTGCCACGGTCTATAAAGGTGGTATCATCCTTTGTAATACCTGTACCCGTATAGGCAACTGCACCCTCATTGGTGCCTATATTTTTAGAATTGCTGGCATTTTTAAGCCAGTTATCAGTATTCTGCCAATCTAAAGAATTGGTATCTGCGGCAAAAACAAGGGAAGGACAGATAGCTGAAAGGAGAATTACAACGGTAAGTAAAATACTTAAGATTTTTTTCATTTTATTTTTCTCCTTTCATTAATCCTTAATGGTTGTATAAACAACAACGCTGTTTGCAGGGATTTTATCTGCAAGGCAGTCACCCTTAGTGGTGATTATTTTATCGGCAGGAACAATTTCTGCTTCCATAGTGGGAACCATATTAAATGCATTATAAACATGGCGATAGAATTTTTTATTGCCTATGTTTTCTTCAAAATTAATTTCAATATATCCGGGGTCGGTTTCAATATTAGAAATACAAATACTCCATTCGCCATCCTTATTCTTTTGAACGCCGCAGTTAAAGTATTCATACTCAGCCTCTGCTTTATATACAGTAGCAAGGTTACCAAAATACTTGCTGAGCAAAGAATATGAATAATAGCTAGTTTCGGGAATGTAGCTTTCCATAAGGCTGGGAATTAAGCCGCAACAATGCATACCGTTTACAAATTCGTCATCATTATTAGTATGATTATCAGGCCACTGCTGGTCAAAAAGGTACCACCACATTATATTTTGAACACCGTGATTCATAGAGTCGGCAAAATAGCTTCCCATATGAAGACCTTGAGCAGGAATATTGTTTGGATGTTTAAAAAGACCACCGGGACCTCTGAGATTTGTTTCATCATACCAGAACTCCTTGCCAATATCGCGAGCCATTTTTGCTGTATCGTGTAGGCCAAGGTTTTCTTCAATCACATAGCTGACAGTATCAATCTCTACATTAGATATTGTTGGATAGCGGTGGTCGGAATAAATATCCACAAAATCACTTGCATATTTAATTGCAAAGTAATAAAGGGGTGTCATATAAATATCGCTATCCTTAGCGTGCCACATTGTTGAGGTGTTGGGACCTACGGTTTTGTAAAGGCTGCGTGTACCGTCGGCAACCAAAGCATCGTGAATGGCGCGTGAGCAAACAAACCAACGCTCTGTATTGGGGTCAAAATCATAGGATTCTTCCCAAGTGTAGTTTATAAGTTCTGAACTGCTCCAATTCTTTAAATTGGGGTCATCGCCGGTTCCCGAAGGCTCGGTAAACAAAATAAGATAATCTACATTATTAATACCGTGAGCACGGAACTGATTAAGGGAGTCCCTAATAAAATTCGCATTGTTTTTAGCTGTGGTTTCAAGGTCACCATCCACATAGCAGCCAAGCCAAGGGGCGTAATAGTTTGGAATATAGCAGCCGCGTAAACTCCAGCCTGTATTAAGGGCAACCGATATATCACGCTTTTGCATTTCCTTCATCCACTTATAAATCGCTTTCATATCGTCGCTTTCCCAATTAAAGGTACTTGTATTTTTGTCATAAGCGAACTGATGGTTATAGTAGGTACGAACAATTTTTACACCTGTGTTCTGCAAGCGGTTGAATTCAAGCTGTGCCTGCTCCTCGGTGTAGTTTCTGCCGTCTGAATCATCAATATAGGTATAGCAATGGTACACGGCATTCATACCTAAAAAATTTGATTGAACGGGAGCGGAGCCGTTAGCAACATTAACGGTTTCCTCAAAATACATTTCGTCATCGTCATACTCGGGAAGCTCGTCACCCGGTACTTCGTCTACCCATAAATCCTCTTCATTGGGGAGCTCGGTAGTATCCTCGGGCTCAGAAGAAGGCTCATCGGGTATAGTCGGTTCTTCAGAGGAGGTTGGTTCCTCGGATGATGGGTTACTGCTTACATTACTTTCGCCGCTATTTTGGCATCCTACGACAGAAAACGCCAAGCAGAGACAAAGTATTAGCAGTAATGCTTTGAAAAATAAACTGTTTTTCATAATTTCTCCTTTGCTGAATAATGGGTAAATATTTTTTTAACTGAAACGAATGGGTTTTCAGTTAAATACGAATGGGTTTTGCACAAACGAAGTGGTTTTCGTTTCACATATACTGTAGGGACAAGCGTCCTCGATTGTCCGTTATAAAATTGCTGAATTATTGGGCTTTTTCGGACAGTCGAGGACGCCTGTCCCTACAAATATTGCCCATAATCCGCGCATCAAACAACAATATATTCCATCAATTTTTTGAAAAAAGGAGGGCGGCTCCCCCAAAGAATGGGGAAGCCAAAATTGGGAGATAAACCAAAAAATGAGGTGTAAACTAATCTTTAATAGTAGTATAAACTACTGTGCAATTTGCGGGGATTTTATCCTTTAACACATCCCCATAAGTAACAACGCTTTTATCTGCGGGAATTATTTTAGCCTCAGAGGTTGGAACTGTTCCCTGCTCATAATAAACATGGCGGTAGAATTTCTTGTAGCCGATATTTTCATCAAAGTTTAAATCAACATAGGTGGGAACATCCTCAAAATTGGCAAGACAGATGCTCCAATCACCGTTTTTATCCTGCTGAACACCAACATTATTATTTATGGTGTAGGCTACTGCGCCCTCATTGCTGCCAATGTTTGGGGACTCTGGGATATTTGCCATCCAGCTATCAGAATTTAAATAATACTCGGTCTCGCCCGATTCGGTTTCAACAAGAGTAATATCACTAAGCCACATATTTGCACCAGCAAATTTTTTTAGCGTAAAGGCAATATCCTTAAAATTACGGGAATTAAACTCAAAGGAAAGTGTGTTCCACTCGCCTGCAGAAATATTATGGAAGCCCGCTACATTATATTTATAGGTACGAACATCGCCATCGGCTACTCCGTCACCGTTTTGGTCAACATAAAGAGTTTTACCAAGCAAGTTGGTTTTAGGATTACCGTTTTCATCTACATCCCAAAGGCGACCTGCGGGGGTGTTCATTTGATAATTAGGGGCATAGACATTAAGGTATGACATTGTATAAGAAAGACCCAAACGGCTACCTGGAATACCCTCAAGGTCGGGATGATTGGGAATGAAAATACCTGTGTCATAAATAGCGTAGGATACCTCTTCGCCACCAAGCTCACTGGTAGTAACCTTATCGGTATAATATGAGAAGGTTAGCTTATAATCGGTATTAGCCTTTAAATTAAGGGGTAAGGAGGCTCTGTAAGCGTTACTATCAAGCTTTAAGGTATTCTTACCTGCAAAGGTTGTGGTATCTAAAACAACACCATCACGCGGGCTTTCTGCCTTATAGACCTTTGCATTATTACCAAAATATTTTGTAAGCAGGGATATTGCATAATATGAGGTTTCGGGAACATTGCTTCTTAAAAGGCTGGGAACAACGCCACAAGCGTGCATTCCGTTATGAAAGCTATCGGTATTAGTGGTGTTATTATTGGGCCATTGCTGGTCGATAATGTACCACCACATCATATTCTGAACGCCGCGGTTCATAGAGTCGGCAAAGTAGCTGGTTGCGTGCAAGCCTAAAGAGGGGTTATCGGCATAGGGTAGGTTATTTTCATCATAATCGAATATATTGTTATATCCTGAGCCTTCACCACGAAGACCTGTTTCGTCATACCAGAATTTTTTACCTAAATTTTTTGCACCTAAAATTCTTTCATCTGTATTAAAGGCATTTAGCTGCTTTGATACACTATCATTGGATATGTTTTCAATATTGGGATAGCGGTGTGCCGAATAAACATCAATAAAATCAGATGCATATTTAAGTGCGAAATAATAAAGGGGGGACATACGGGTGTTGGGGTCACTGGAAATGTTGCTTTGGCTACAATTGGGACCAACGGTTTTGTAAAGGCTGCGTGTACCATCTTCTTCCAAGGCATTATGAATAGCACGCGAGCAGGTAAGCCAACGCTCTACATTGGGGTCAAAATCATAAGCATCCTCAAGGGAAATATCTTTAAGCTGGCTCCAATTCACGCCTGTATCGTCTAAATTTCCACCAGGCTCGGTAAACATAATAAGGTAATCTACATTATTAATACCGTGGGCGCGGAACTGCTTAAGGGAGTCCCTTATAAAGTTTGCCTGATTTTTTGCGGTGGCTTCGAGGTCACCCTCTACATAGCAACCAAGCCAAGGGGCATAATAATTTTTAATATAAGCGCCACGCATACTCCAACCTGTGTTAAGGGCGACCGATATATCACGCTTTTGCATTTCCTGCATCCATTTATATACAGCCTGCATATCGTCACTTTCCCAGTTAAAAGCACCTGTTGTAGCATCGTAAGCGAATTCATTATTGTAATAGGTGCGGACTATTTTTACACCCATATTCTGAAGTCTGTTAAACTCAAGCTGAGCCTGTTCTTCGGTGTAATTTCGTCCTTTATTATCCTTAATATAAGTAAAGCAGTGCTGAACGGTATTAAAGCCTAGAAAATCATCCTCAACGGGAGCGGCAGAATTTCTAACCGTTATTTTTTTTTTGGATGGTGAGAGTCTCGCTCTCACCATCGGGGTATGCTACACGATATTCAGTTGAAATTTCTTCATTTTCCAAAAGCTCTTCTACATATTCTTTATCTTCAGCATTATCAGAATTTAAAATCTCATTCATTACTGCGAAGACAGATGCTGAAGCCTCATTACCGTAAACCAAAACGGTGTGGCCAGCGGCTTCATTATAATATACTGCATAGGGGCGAACAATGTAATCGGTTCCCCACATACTATAATCGGTTGTGTCCTTAGTATAGCTATAGCCGATATTATAAAGAGCGGCAGAGTAAACGGTGGAATTATCGTCAGCTTCAAAAACAACATCCTTGCCTTCTGCTTTGTTGTAGGAAACACCCACTACCGACTTTTTGTTAAGCTCAGTTTTTACACCCTCGCCTGTAGCAAGGTCATATTCGGGAAGCTCGCCTTCTGTGAGCCAGCTATCAGAAGCGGCAACAGCACCGTACTCTATAAGCTCATAGCCCGAAACACCGTTTGCTTTAAAGCTGTTATCAACTGTAAATTTGTAGCGGATAGCCTGCTTAACACCACCATCGGTAGCCTTGCGCATAGAAACAGGTGTGTTTTCGCCATCTACTGTAAAGGTAGAATTAAGGTCTACTTCTTCAAACTCAAAGTTATCTACAAACATACCGCCCTTGTTATCATTACCGGGAAGAATTACCAAATGTAAATCGGTATAATCGGTAGCGGTGAAGTAAATTTCTTCATCATACCACTCATTTGCTGCTGCATAGGTGTAATCACCCTCGATATGGGCGTAACGGTTGGCTGTTTGAGCGCAATTAGAAAGGGTTTCATCCCTGTAGCGGTAAATGCCGTCAGCACCGTTATAAAGGTCGTAAACATTCCAACCAACTGTTCCCTTATTGAAATATGCTGTGGTATTGCCTGCGGCAATGGCATCATCCATAGCCTTGGGAGAATAAACACCAACGCCAACTATTTGTTTCTTTGTAAGGTCTAAGCCGCTGCTGGTTACTACCTTGTATGAGAATTTAAGACGGTAGGATTTACCTTTTTCTACATTGGGAACTGCAATATTTGATGCGTGAGAAGCCCATAAAAGCTTTAAGGAGCTTCCACCTTCATCCACCGAAACTGTGGTATCAACAGCGTGATAACTACTACCCTTTTCACCGCTGAAATAGGTGCCATCTGTGCCGTCTACAGAAATAGTTTTGCGGTTTGCAGCTTCACCTGTTAATGAAAGCACCCAGTTGTTGGGGTTTTCAAAATAAGCAGACTGATTAACTGTAAGCTGAACATCATCCAACCACATATTGGAACCGAGTTTTCTAAGAGTAAAGGCAATATCCTCAAAATTGGCAGAATTGAACCCAAAGGAAAGGGTATACCATTTGCCTGCTTCAATATTGTGGTAGCCTTCTACCTGATTATAAGTACGCTTATCGCCATCAACATAACCTGCATTGCTGCCGTCTGCATTTACATTCCAGTTACGACCTAACGTGGTTTTCATTTGCAAATTGCTACCATAATAGTTAAGGTAGGTCATTGTAAGGGCAAAGTTAAGGCGATCGCCCGAAATGCCTTCAAAATCGGGATGATTGGGAATAAATATACCTGTGTTATTAATTGCGTAGGGTATATCTGAAGCACCACCTACACTTGTTTTGGAAACTGCATCGGTGTAGTATGAGAAGGTAAGAATATAATCAGTATTGGGCTCAACATTAAGAGGTAAAGATACACGAAGTGCATTTTTATCCAGCTTTAAGGTATTACCGCGCTCGGGGAAGGTGGTATTATCTAAAGCCACACCCTGACCATCAGTATAAGCTACTGCGCCTTCATTTGTACCGATATTAGTAGATGCCGCACCGTTTACAAGCCAGCTATCAGCATCTGCCTCGGCACCATCGGCTATATTGCTTAAATCTTCTAAAACAATGTCATCAAGCCACATATTGCCTGCAATTTTTCGAAGGGTAAAGGCAATATCTTCAAAATCACGGGTATTAAACACAAATGAAAGGGTGTACCACTTGTTTGCCTCAACACCGTGATAGTTATCAATCACCGCATACTTACGGGCATCTTCTACAGTACCGTCACCGTTCTGATCTACATAGCCTGCATTACTACCATCTGCATTCACATTCCAGTTGTGGCCTGCAGGGGTATTCATTTGGAAATTGGTGGCATAGTAATTAAGGTAGGACATTGTAAGAGCAAAGCCTAAGCGGTCGCCCGAAATGCCTTCGAATTCGGGGTGATTGGGAATAAATATACCTGTGTTCATAATTGCGTAGGTATTACCTGCAAGGGATGCCGATTCACCCTCAGTTACGGTTCTTACGGTATCACTATAATAGGAAAAACTAAGCTTATAAGGGGTATTTGCCTTAACATCAAGGGGTAAGGATACACGAAGTGCATCGCTATCTAATTTTAAGGTTTCACCGCGCTCGGGGAAGGACTTAGTATCATAAATAATTCCGTTGCCCTCATAGGCTACTGCACCTTCATTGGTACCAATATTTTTGGAATTTGCGCCATTTACTACCCAATCGGTAGCCTTAACGGGTGCTTCCCACTCTACAATTGAGAAGTTGTTTACATAAGCATCGGTAACGCCGCTACGGAACATAAGGTAGGCATAGCCATCTTCGCCTACAATGGTATCATCTGCATAGAAAACAAAGCTTTGTCTTGTAAGAGTATTGGTTTCGGTGAAGCTACCGCCGTTTAAGGTTATGTCATTGGTTAAATCCGACTCTGAAACAACACCTGCATAAAAATCGTTTTTAACGCTGGTAGTTGTTTCAAAACGGTGAGCCAAATCGAAGGACACCTTATAATATTTGCCAACCTCAAAACCTCTTACGGCACGAGCGATTCTTAGGTTTTCATCAAAAGCTACACCGTAGGTTGATTGCCCGTAGCTTTGCTGATTAATAACAAAGTTGCTTGAATTATAATCAAACTCCAAGGTGTTGGCATCAATAGGAAGCCATTGACCGTAGCCTGCGCCTGTTTTGTTGTACAAAATGGTGTTTGCAAGCTCTTCGGCGGTGTAGGAATTGTCATCCTGCACGGTGTCACCCGACTGTACAGGAGTTTTTAAAGTGCTGAACGACCAACCGTAGGTTTTAACATCATAACTGCCGTATGCACCGATAAGGTCGGTGGCAGTTTCGGTGGTTTCAGCCGATACTACAAAGCAAGAGGTTAAAACCATAACTAATGCGAGTAGAATGCTAAAGGTTTTTTTCATTAATAACATCTCCTTAAAAAATTTTTTAAATCTATATGAAACCAAATAAGTTATTTGGTAGAATATGCCATAACGCCCATAGCGGGGATTGTGCCTTTAAGGGTGCCTGTAACATTAGAAACTGTAAAATCGGCTTTAAGGGCGGGGATTTCTTCACTGCAAACAACCGTTTCGGGATTATAAACATAGCAGTTTAAATCCAGATTAAGGGGATTTTCAAACTCAATTTCAAAATCAATTGGCTCTTCTGCCTCATTTACCAAAAGCACCGTAACATTACCGTCGGAATTTTTAACCATTGCGGTTTTTATTTCGCCTGTATGCTCACCCTTAAATATTTTGGAATTAGCATCACCGTTTACAAGTGAGGTGATACGGGTTGCAAAATATGCAGGGTAAGGAACCTTTGAACGAATAAGAGAGGGCATTACGCCGCATCGATGGTCACCGTCATAAAAATCATCATTATTATTTGAATGATTATAAGGCCATTGTTGGTCAAAAAGGCTCCACATAAAGGAATTTTGCACACCATTGTTTAAAAAGGCAAGTCGTGCCGATGCCAAATCGGTACCGTGGAAGGGGTGCTCGGGTCGTTTAACAATTTCATCATTAACTCTGTAACCCAAGCAGTTATATTCGTCATACCAGAAGGGGTCACTCTCATCCAAATAGGCAAGCTTGCCTTTTACATCTTTATCCCAAAATTTGTACTGGGTATCACCCGCTTCTTTTGGTGCAATGCCCCAAAAGGATAGCCAATTTTCGGAAATTTCCACCATATCGCCCGTATCTGCCTGCTTTAGGGAGACACCGCAAAATTCCATAATACCCTGATTATGATTTACATCACCGAAAAATCCAAGAAGGGCATCTTCTACATCATCTGCAGTTTCGATTTCAAATTCAAATCTTTTATAATCATCGGGTATTCTTGCCGCCTCTAACATTGCGGTAGAATATCTTGAAAGTCGGTCGGTAGGATTACCACCCGAGGTAAACATTCCTGCACCGTTTTTCTTAAAGGCTCCGCAAAGCAGATAACCGCTTACATTTTTTGGTTCCTTTGCGATAATCTTTACATAAAAGCTTAAAATATATTTTGTGTTGGGCTTAAGCTTAACGGGAACATACCATCTTGCGCCAGCCAACATAAAAAGCATTGGCTCGCTGCCGTCGGGAGTGGGTGAAGCCCTCATAATAAGCCGTGAATATTGGTGGGATGAATATGCTGAAACAAAATCGGGATGGTTTTCCTTAACCCACTTCATCATAACAGCATCATCTACGCCGCCCTCTTGGGGTCCTACCACAGTTACACGGTCATAATAGTCTTTTTCTTTAAGGGCGATTTCTATTGCCTTTGATGCCTGATACCAAACATCGAAGGGGTCCGTAGTGCCCTTTGGTACAGGCTGATTGCCATAGGCTTGGGGTTCGGTAAAATAAAGGATATACTTTAAATTATCAAGTCCCCTTACATCAAGTATTTGATGTAGGTTTTCGCACACCCAATCGGTGTACTTTTTAAGGGATGCATTCCAATCATCGCCTACTGTAAAGGGGGATTTTCCGCGCCAGCCCTGTGACATAATGTCGGGAATGGAGCCAAAGTTAATGGCAACATCTATTCCCCTTACCTTCATACGCTCTATCCATTTACAGAAGGCTAGAAAATCGGGGTGGTTCCAATCAAACTCCTGCTTTTCTTTATCCCAATTCACCCAGCCGTAAAAGGTACGGGCAATTTTTAAGTTTTGGTCCTTTGCACGGTCGGCTTCTAGCTCACAGAGCTCCTCACTTAAGATTCTGCCACAATCATCACCCATACCTGCGTATCCGTGATAAATACCATTAAAGCCTAAAAAATGCTCCTGAATGGGTTTTCCGTTTAAGATTTTTAGATTTTCCATTTAACACACCTCAATCTCTAAGACAAATTTGCCTTTTTGAACCTTAAAATCCACATAGGTTGAATTGCGGATTTTTGATACCTTATATTCTATTTGCTCACCATCTAAGCTAACCAAAGAAGGCGAGGTATTTTCGGGCAGGAGTATATGACAGTTTACCTCCTTTGCGGGGGAAGTAAGAGCATACATTATTTTGTTGCCCTGCTTTTTATATTCCAGCTCTACAAGTACATCTGATACATCATAGCCTGTATAATAACGCTTTTCGGTAGCATCATCCAAAACAAAACGGGGTGAAAGATTTATTTTGTTCATTAGAACATCGGCATCCTCAATACCTGCAAAGCCGTTATCAATGGCATCCAAAACTGCCGCCGCACCCCAACCGTTTGGTCCGCCTGAAAGGTCGTCACCCGTTTCGGGATTATACAAAAATCCAAGCTCACGATATTTTCTGTGCATAGCCTGCAGACGCTTTAAAATTTCATAGCCGTACTTTTCATAGCCATATCGGAAAGCACCTTTAGCAAGCTCACCTGCAAGGAAAGGTGCCGAGCCACCGTTTATATAGGAACCTGCCTTGTGCATATTAAAGGTTTCATAAGGTGGATAAATGGCACACCACTCATAAAGCACACCTAATTCCCTACCCTGCTTTAAATAGCTTTCAATAACAGCCGCACCTTGCTCATTAGTTAATGTACCGCGTGTTAAGGCATAGGTGTTTGAAAGGGAAAGGCGTTTATCCTCTTTATCATCCAAGCCATTGTGATTAAGGTGAATCTGATGTGTATAGAAGTTGCCGTTCCAGCAATATTTGTTTAGATTTTCAAGCAGCTTTGCCGCACGACTTCTCCATTCGTTTGCCTTTTCGCTATTACCGAAGCGGTCATTAAGCCAAGCGAGTTGAGTCATAGCTTTGTAAACACCCGTATTATCTCCGTGCATTATGGACATAGGGGTATCATCATAAATTCTGCGGTCTCCCCCTGCTTGATTAGGAAGAAAATCCCAAGTATCAATAGTAAAGGGACGCTTTACAAGACCGTGGGCTTCATCCCAACGTTTGGGGTCAGAGGTTATGTAATCTATACCTTTTTCAAGATTGGGCAGAACAGATTTTATCCACTGCTCATCACCAGTTGCCTGATAAACCATTACAGCACCGTCAACCACAAGATATTCGATATCTGCCTCAAGCTCAATTTTAACCAGAGCTAAATTTTCCTCGGGCAGAAATTTCACCAAGGGTGGGTCAACCGTTTTTGTATGAAAATTATCACCAATACAGGTAATTTCATAGAAAAATCCCGATTCGTGTTGATTTTTTATCATAAAATCAAGATAGCTTTTAAGATCGTATTCCCAATGCTTATAGCCCTTCATTTCGTGAATATGATCTCTGAGCCAATTTATATTGGCAGTAAGCCGTTTACCGCCTATGTAAATGCTTCGGCGATCCCTTGCAATAATTCTGCGTAAGTGCATCATAAATACTGCAAAGGAATCGTTTATAACGGGGTCATTACTAATTAATTTCTTGCCGTCATCATTATTACTTATAAGGCAAGGTGTACCAAATTCACCCAAATTATAATCGCCGTATCTATCGGCAGGCATTTTTGTTATTGACATATATATTTCTCCTAGAAGATATATTGTTGCTATAATTACCCTAATATGAGTATAGCATCGTCATAGCGTTAAAAAAAGCGGTAATTTTTAGCAAAATATAGGTAATATTTATAAAGATTATTTTTCTTTACCTACATATAAAGGTAAAAAGTGATTGTTTATATAGTGGAAGGGCATATCGGTATCGCGGATGATTTTTTCTTCACCGTTTCTTATTTCTTTAACCATAATTGGCCAACGCTGATTAACATTCATACAGAAGGTAGTGCCGAAAAATGAAACGTTGGAGTTATCATTTAAAACAAGGGGATATTCCTTATTAAGACCTACTGCCGCAATAAAGCCTGTGACCTCTGTACTGCCACTCTCAAAGGTTTCAAAGGCGGTGCCTTCCTCCTCGGTTTTACAGCCGTGCACCCAAACCTTGCCGCCGTTGTTAACCATCTCGTGGAGTGAGCGCTCGGGGTTAAGATGCCATGCAAATACCGTCTGACCGTTAAATTCAAAGGAAGGAACCTCTCTTGAATAGGGGAATTTATCCTCAAAAGGAAGGGGCTCAGTACGAACGCCTGCACCCGGGACACCGCCCATAGTATTACCCACATTTTCAATAAAGACCTTACCGCCCTTAACCGAATTGAAATACATTGAAATAGCCTGAGTTTGCAAATCACTTAAAATAAGGGTACGCTTAGATGCGTGTTCAATAAATGTACAAAAGCCGTAAAACTGCTCAAAAGCAATTAAATCCTCAATAACAAGGGGTGTTTCACTTTCGCCGACTACCTTGAATACACCTGTTTTATGACTTGATGCAATATTTTTACCCGAAATAAGGTCGCAGAACATAAAGTTAACACGGTTTACGGTTTCGGGAATTTCAATAATGCCGTCGATAAGGTACTTACCTGCATCAAAATAGACCGTAGCGGCACCTGAATTCATAGCCGCTCTGATAGCCTCGGTATCATCAGTTATTCCGTCACCCTTAGCACCAAAGGAATTTACGCTCACCCATTTTTCGGGGTTTTCCCATTCTGTTTCGGGAGTTTTTTCAATAGGAAGATTAATAGATTTTTTATCGTTATCAAACAAGGTTACTGGACCGCCTGCACAGTATTCCTCTAAGTAATTTCCCTCTATAGGATTAGCATAACAGCCGCCATCCTTTAAAAGCTCATAGCCGTTGCAATTAATATTTCGAAGATAAAGCTGCCCCCATTTTTGACGGATTGCCGCCTCAGCAGGATGACCACCAGAAAGCTCGGCATCCACCAAAGATACAAAGGAGGCAGTACCCTCCATATAAAGTGCGGGAACGGTATTTTTGCTTTTGAGATTTCTTATAGCCACAACAGTATCCATTGTGTAAAATCCTGCTCGTTTTTGATTTTTAAGAGTTATATTTTCAAAACAGATATTAAGTAGCATAGAGGTCACCTTTATTCCGTAGTTAAAGCCTATAACCTCTAAATTTTTAACAAGTCCTGCCGAAACATATTTCTGTGTTACCGAAAAGCCCGTATTACCCCTAAACTCGAAGTCTTCTGAAATAATCTTCACATTACGAACAGCACCTGTATTATTAGCGAAGTATCTTATACCCGTAGCACCTGGATTACCTTTGCCTATATTCACCGTAATATCCTCAACCATATTGCTCATTGCAATGTTGGAGGTACCACTCTGGTCAAAGCTTATTACGGGTCGGTCATTACCGTGCTCAAAGCCCTTGCAGTTATCTTTTAACTTAATTACAACTCCGTCACGGCTTTCACCCTTTATACGAAGAAGGGTGTTCATTTCCATATAAGGTAAATCAAAAAGCATATTTCTGAATTCCTCTATAGAATATGAAATAGTATCGCTTACAAGGTAGGTGCCGTTTGGAAAATAGATTATTTTTTTAAGGGGAACATCCTCAGCAAAAACAACATTATGCTTGCCGTTCACCTTGCGGATTTCAAAGGTAATAAGGGCGTTGGGATCATCCATTGCCTCAAGTTTTTCTTTGGATTTTAAAAGATTAGCCTTGTATTCACCACATATATCATCAAAAACTCTGCAAAGAGCATTAGTGCAATCGGTTTTGCCGGTATTATCGGCATTATAAGGCGGTTTGGTAACATCTATAACTGCATTACATTCGGGAAATTTATAATTCATTTTTTCTCTCCTTTATAAAAGGCCTTTTTTCACTAAAAAAGCATCCATTCTGTCGCTATATGCCATACTTGCGAAAATGTTTTCGGGAAGATTGGAAAGTTCAGATTTAAGACCGTCATAAAGGGGCACAAGCTCGCTCTGTTTCATTCCCGTTGCATTTAAAATTTTGGTGTTATCAATCATACGGTCATAAACTCGGTCATAAATTACCTTCCAACGGTAGTTATCATAAGGCTCATCTGACTGAATAGAAAGGAATTCATCGGTAGAAACGGCAACGTATTTAAGACCGATTAATTCCTTATAATATTCAGCAATTTCCTCCCAGGAATGATGCTCGGCAGTGGCTGTGGTATAAGCCTCACCCAAAGCTGATTTATTAAGCACAAGACGGGAAATCATTTTGGCAACATCACCGCCCCAGGTCATAGTGGTTTGGGCTGTCATTGCCTCCTTTGAAACTACAACAGGCTTGCCGAGCCTAGAGCGATTGATTATTGTATTACCCTCTAAACAGGTTAACTGTATTCGCTGATTAGAGTATGTAATGGTAGGACGAACAATGGTCCAGTTTGTTTTGCCTGATGCTTTAAGTCTATCCTCTCCCCTTGCTTTATGCAAAGAATAATCATCAGATGCAAGGTAGTGAGTATCCTTTGAAACATCCAGAAGTCTTGGTGTGTTTTCGGTGATAAGACCCTTTGCATCGGCATACACTCTGTAGGATGAAAGATAGATATATTGGTCGGTATTATTTAAAAACAATTCGCATTTATCGGCAAATTCCTTTGTGCCATAGATCATAAAATCCACAATTGCGTTATAATCGTTTTTGAGTAGCTCGTTAAGATTATTAATATCCTTAATATCGCACTTAAAATACCTTAAATTAGGATTTGCCGACTCTTTATCCTCTAAAGAAACAACATCTACTTTATAACCCATTTTAATAAGCTCGGGCACAAGATGAGCGCCCATAACGCCCGTACCGCCCATAACAAGAATTTTTTTCATTTTAGTACCACCTTTATTTACAAGAATCTATAATAATGCTGTGAAGTTTTTCCTCATAATCATAAGAATATGGATTTTCCCTCTCTCCCCTTACACATTCGGCAAAGGTTTTTAGCATACGGTTATATCTGCCCTCGGGAGGAAAATCAATGTTCACACTGTTATCTGCCCATTTATTATCTACACCCAATGTCTTACGAAGATATGTTTTTTTAACTAGTCTGCCCTCGCCCACCGTTACCTCCAAAGGCTTTATTTCAATGCTGCCCTTACTGCCTGTAATAACAAGCTGACGGCGATTAAAGCCATTACATTCGGTAGCGTTGGTTTTAATAAAGGAGATTCCGTTTTTATATCTATAGGCACAAAATCCGTAATCCAGGCTGTTTATATCATCAATTCCCGTTCTGGAATTAAGGGGAATAATTTCATCGGGCACACCCTTAATGGAAACTACAAGGTCAACAAGATGACATCCTAAGAAAAACATCATTCCACCCTTAAAGCTGCCAAGCCATTTTCTTTTATTGGGGTCTAAATAGGAGCAATTCATCTGCGCCTCTACACTTATAATTTCACCCAATTCACCGCTTTTTACACACACCTTGGCATACATTATTGCAGGATTATAGCGGTACATATAGGCTAAAAACAAGGTGAGATTTTTTCCCTTTGCAAGTCTGCAGATTTCTGCGAAGGACTCCTTATCCTCACTGCCGGGCTTATCCATATAAACATTAAAACCCGCTTCAAGCACTTTTTTTGCAGTTGGCACAAGAAGTTTTTCTTCTGTTTCTATTAAAAAAGCATCAGGCTTTAAAGCCACTGCATCCTCAAAGGAAACAAAATTCACCGAATTATAATCGGGGTTTTCCTTCGCCTTTTTTAAAAGCAGAGCATCCTCCTCAACAACACCTAAAAGTTCAAAATCTTCCTTCATCTGCATTAAAGTAAGAGTTGCATCTGCCGCGTGGTCGTGTTTTGTACCCACCTGAACTACACGAAGTTTTTTCATAAAATCCCCCCGCTTAAAAGTTTTCATAAATATATAACTCACCCATTCTTCACTTTTTATTATAAGAAAAACACCGCTCACAAAAAAGCGGTGTTTTTTTATAAAATATAGGTAATATTTAATTTGATGTGTTATTTACTATAAAAGAACTTCTTTGTTGGTGCCGTAAAAAATATCATCTTTATAGCTTATGAGCTTAAAAAATTCTTCTAACCTTACCCAATAATCCTCTTCAAAATCCATTTCATACGAATGACCCCAAACATATAAAATTTTGGGTTCGTTTGGTTTTAACTCTATAAAGCTTTGTCCCAATTCCATCATTTTTTCAAAATCAAGATGGTAAACCGAAGGATTAAAGCGGAAAAGATTATTTTGTATATCAAAACTATTATTTGACGCAATTGTTCTGCTATATTTAACGCCTGTATGCTCTTTAATAATGCTTGCTACTCGGTCGTCATTATTTATCCCTCCACCGGGATACGCCATACCAATAACCTCATAATCCACAAGCTCAGATAGATTATGGCGGTCTTGTTCAACCTGATGTATAATTTCAGACTCTTCCAAAGTAGGCAAAAGAGGATGTGTTAATGTGTGGACAGCTACTTCGTGCCCATCATAAATAGATTTTACATCGCTAGGGTGAATTTTATAATGCGATATTCGTTTGCCGTTTCGATTAAGTAATCCTGCCTTACCCAAAAGATTTGAGTTAAGATTAAATGTGCACTTCAACCCATATTTGTTCAAAAGCTCTATAAGGCGAATGTCCTGAGTTACACCATCATCATAACTGAATGTAACCGCCTTTAATTTTTCTTGATTTTTAAAATTCATAATTCTTCTCCAATAAAATTCAGTTGATTGCAGTTATTTTACCTGATAATCAAATAAACCAACTAAAAGTCCTTTCATATTTTTTGGCAAGCTGACGCCATATACCTTTGGTTACAAAATTTGCGCCACCATTCAAAACGAATATGACCATTATAATATATTACGTTCAAAAAAGCAAATGAAGTAGTTAAAAAATTCGCAGTGTAGCTGTCGGCTTGATGATATACAGTGCTCCGCGTTGACTTATCGCAGACTTCATGCTACAATAAGCGAAGTCCGATAAAGCGCACCGATCTTGGCTTTATCAAGCAGGTAAGGGAAAATACAGGCTCATCTTCACGGGGCCGAGCGCCAAGGTTCTGTCCTTGATATCGTTTATCAGCTCCGCGGCTGTGCCGTATTGGTCGTAGTAGATATCGTGTTCCAGGTCGGTCTTGATACCTTCGTCAGCGGT
>JAGAOS010000076.1 GCA_017623575.1 Clostridia bacterium | reverse complement strand
TGCAATATGGTGAACCGCACCCGATACACCCACCGCAACATAAACGGGTGGACTTACCGTTTTACCCGTAAGACCAACCTGCATATTATAGGGCAGAATATCGTTATCTACCATTTTTCGGGTGGTTACAAGCTCGGCAGAATATTTTTCTGCAAAGGCTTTTACCGTATTCAAAGCTTCCCTTGCACCATAGCCCGCCGCTACCATAATATCAGCACCGCTTTGCACCGTTCTTACGGTTGCCATAGCAGGCTTTGTGCGGCTTATGATTTTTGCAATTACACTACCCGAAAGGGCAGGGCGGTACATATAAAGCTCATTTCCATCCGTTTCAAGAAGGGTACAATCTGCGCAAAGTCCAAGCTTTAACTTTGCGGCAACCTGCGAAGAAAGCTTTTTAGATAAAGAATCACTTCCCCAAAGCACCGCATTTGGAGAAAGCTCACCTATTTTTTGTGCCAAATCATCGGCATTTGTAAGTGGTAAAACTGTAATGTCATCACTTACCGTTTCTGCAAAGGGGCGAGGGCCATCGCCCACAATAACCACCTTGCTTAATTTTTGTTCACCTGATGTAGCTTTAATAATATTTTCTTTTTTGTTATTAAGGGCATCTTCAATAATCTTAGGCAGCTCAGAAATTGAAACAAATTTGCATTTTCTTTTACCCGATTCATTTTCAAAGGTTTTAACAACTCTGGTTGGCGAGCCTGAAAGACCGCATTTTTCTGCATTTGCGCCTATGTCCTCAGCCGACCATATTACTACCTCACCCGTTTTGGATAATATGCTTGGAAGCCTTAATGTATTAATTCTTTCAACGGTGAGCAAAGCGGGAAAAGCTACCGTTTGAACACCCTCATCGCGGGTGGTACAGGTGATGCTATCCCCAATTTCATCAATACTCATAACATTGGTTATAAGACCTGTTTTTGCCAAAGCCGAAAGCATTGACCCCGTTTGAGCCGTATCCCCCACCAGAGTCTGTCTGCCACAGAAAATAAGGTCGGGCTTAATTTTGTTTACAGCCAAAGAAAGGGTATATGCCGTAGCCAAGGTATCCGCACCTGCAAAGGCTTTATCAGATAGTAAAATAGCTTTTTTGGCACCCAGACGGGTAAGACTTAACAAAAAATCCTTAGCCGAAAGGGGACCCATACTAAGCAAAGTGACCTCTGCGCCCTTTATTTTTAACGCTTCTTCATAGGCTGAAGCATCAAAGGGATTAATTTCACCGTCAAGCCCCTGTCGAATACAAACTAATATTTTCATATTATCTCTCATTATATATCGGTGCTAACGCAACCTGTATTTTTTTGTAGGTTTCAAAAACCTTGTGATATTTTTCTGTGTTTTCGGGGTTGGGATATGTAATATCTACCTCTTTAACACATTTTTTTACTGCATCATTGGCATCCTTAAAAATGCCAACTGCAATACCCGCAAGCATTGCCGAGCCTAAAGAAGAATCAGCACTTTCGGTAGTTTTAAGGGCAATGCCTAAGGTATCTGCTATCATTTGTCGCCAAAGCTTGCCCTTTGTACCGCCGCCAATTGCGGTTGCAACGGTGTTATACGGAATATTTAAAGAATCAAGATACAGCTTGCTATCAAGCAAGGAATAAGCAACACCCTCTAAAACCGCCCTTGTAAAATGCGCCTTTGTATGGGTTGCCCTGATACCTGTAAAGCTACCGCAAAGAGTGGGGTCGGCATATGGAGTCAGCTCACCGTTTAAATACGGGTGGAAAATAAGCCCTTCACAGCCTATGGGAAGCTTTGCGGCATCACTATCCAGCTCCTTATAATCGCCCCCAAAGGTATCTCTGTACCAACGGTATGAGGCGGCGCAGGATTTTGTGGCAGTACCCGGATACCAAAGACCCTTTGCTATGTGTGAATAGTTTACAAGATGTCTGTCCGGATAGGGCTTATCGGTAATAACGCAAATTCTGCCCGCCGTTGCAAGCTTAACCGTAACATCGCCCTTGTTTACCGCACCCGAAGCAAAAACCTCCATAACCGTATCGGTAGTGCCGCATATAACGGGCGTACCGATTTTAAGTCCTGTGGCTTTAGCCGCATCCAAAGTAACCTCGCCTATAATATCGGTAGGGCTGACGATTTTGGGTAACATATCAATGGTTATTCCCGCTAATTTACAAAGCTCTTCATCCCACTGCATTTTGTTGCATTCAAAAAGCATACTGCCCTCAGCCTCAATATAATCGGTACAATAAACACCTGTTAAATAGTATCTTATGTAATCTTTTTCAAAGAAAATGTATTTTGTTCCGGCGAAAATTTCAGGCTCATTTTCCTTTAACCATATAAGCTGAGGCAAGGTCCATATAGTATCAGGCTTATGAAAGCTCTTTTTAAATATTTCGTCGCCAAGTTCTTCACGCAGCTTATCCGCCTGCTTTTTGGAGCGGGAATCTGTCCAATGAATTGCATTTCTCAGAGGAATAAAATTCTCATCACACACAAGTGAGGTGTGAGTTGCCGAATCTATGGCAATTGCCAAAATATCAGAAGAATTTATACCGCTTTTTGAAAGCAGAGTATTTGTGTTATCGCAAAGCGCATTTATCCAGTCCTTTGGATTTTGCTCACACGCTTTAGCCTCAGGATAAAGGGTAGGATATTCAACGGTGTTTTCTGCAATTATATTGCCGTTTGTATCAATAAGCGTGGCCTTAGAGGCTCCACCACCGAAATCTATTCCCAAAAGATATTTCATAAACTAAAAATCCTTTCTAAACTGCCGAACACATAACAATATCGGCATTGCCTTCAAATTTAAGCTCGCCGCTATCAGCACCGATGAAAAAGCTTTGACCCTTTTTAAAGTTAAACTCTTCACCTTCACATTTTAACACACATTCACCACTTGTTACAACACAAACCGAATAAATATCGCCTAAATTTAAAGTTGCTTCCCCACTTACCCTTAAATTACTAAGAGAAAATTTGTTGGTGAGAGAATCATCCACCACTTTTGAAAGGGTGTTGTTTTCAAAGAGCGATTTTCTGTAATAGAGTTTTTTGGTTTCTTCCTCGGTTAATCCATTATATATAAAGCAGTCGAACATCTTATCCCAGCCTAAGCCGCCGTGAAGCTTAGAGTCGGAGAGGGTTTTGCCCGAAGGGGTTACTCTTTCGGGAATTACCATTAAATCGCTTGGCTCTTGCAGTTCAATCATAAAGCAGCCCTCGCCGATTGCGTGTGGTACACCGCCGTCTACAAACCATAAATCCCCCTTTTTAACGGGGAAACGGTGCAGCGAGTTGAGCATACCCTCCACATCCTGCTTTTCAAAAAGGGATACCCATTTTTCTTCTGTTATACCCTCCTTAAAGCCTAAGTAAACCGAGGCTTCGGGGGTTGTATCTAAAAAATACCAACATTCTGTTTTGCCAAAGGGTGATGCAAAATGCTCCATTGCAAAATCCACCGTAGGATGGCACTGAATAACCAGCCGCTCGGCAGAATCTAAAAGCTTAACCAGTATAGAGGATTTTCCGCCATACTTATTAGTAAGCCTTTTACCAAAAACCGCCTCAGGGTTTTTATCTATTATGCTTTTAAAAATCTCACCGTTTTCAAGAATACTTAGTCCCTCATTCAGGATAGGTTCATAATCGGGGTTAAAAGCGGTTACAACAGAAGCCAGCCAATCCTCCGGCCTGTTTCCGTTTTGGGCAACCTCATTGCCCACAAATTTATCAATCTGAGCGCCACCCAAGTAGGCTCGTCTTACACGGTTTTCTTTAAAGGAAAATACCATAAAAATTATCTCCATTTATATGCCAAACAGAGATGCATTATTATCTACATCTCTGTTTGAACCGGTTTATTTATTTTCTATCCAAGCGTGTTCGGGGTCAGAGCTTCTGTTAAAGCCCTGATAATCGCCTGCCATAAGCCATAAGAAATAGGTTTGATAACCGGGGGTTGAAACGGTTGTATGATAACCGTAGGGGAACTCCACAAGCTCATCATTTTTTACTCTGTATGCCTCGTCGATTTCGCCGTCAGCAGTATAAAGGCACTGAACGGCAAAGCCCTGTTTTGGGTCAAAAAGGAAGTAATAAATCTCCTCAGCTATGCACTCGGTAGGCATATTGTCCTCATCGTGCTTATGGGGCGGAAAGCCTGCCCAGTTACCCTCGGTACAATAACATTCACCAATTGTAAGAATTTTGGCATTGGAATTACCGTCAATAATAAAGCTGGTTTCCCTTTGATAAGGCTGTTCGCCCAAAACCTTTAACACAGTATGCTCTGCGCGAAGCACCTGAGGTTCGGTCTTTTCGGCTACGGGAGTACCGCAAACGGCTATTTTAATGTGGTCAATAGCCTCAATTTCAAGAGCCTGTTCACGGGGCATATAAAAGCTTTCTGCCTTGCGATTTTCAAAAACATTTGCACGATTACCAACATTTTCATAAACCTCACCGTTTACAAAAACATTGCAGTGACCCTCCAGCATAATAAATGCGAACTCTTTATCCTCAGTATTAAAGGGGATTTTTTCGCCCTTTTCAAGCTCAATAATTCCAAATTCCAATTTTTTAAGACTACACTCACCTATTTTGCAGATAGGCGTATATCCGTTTTTTGGAGTATAAGTTTTTTTAAAGTTCATAACCATTCTCCTTTAGGTATTTTTTTACTGTTTCAAAATCGGGTACGCTTTCTCTGGCACCCACGCCCATACATTTTATTGCTGATACAGCGCTGGAAAAATGACAGCATTTTTCAAAGTCATAGCCCTTGATTATTGCCGCCGCAAAAGCACCGTGGAACACATCGCCCGAGCCGTTGGAATCTACAACCTTGGCGGGATAAATGGGGTACTCTATAAAATTTTCACCGTTAAAAAGCATTCCGCCTTTTTTACCTCTGGTTATAACAACAACCTCGGGATTATAGGTTTCATATAGCTTTTTGGCGGCATCCTCTACGGTTTTTGCGTCTGTGTGACCAAGAGCAAATTCCTCGGACGGAATCATAATATCGGTATGCTTTAAAAGCCTTTCTACACCTTCATAAAGACCGCCGCAGTCATAAAGCACCCTTGTACCGTTTTGCTTTGCGATTTTTGCCGCTTCTACCGCGGCATCCATCTCATTGCCGTCCACCATTAAAATTTCGGCATTTTTTACGGCGTTTTTTTGCTCATCATTAAGCTCTAACGGTGGTAAATCACCCTTATCAAAAACGCAGGTGCGAGTGGTGGTATCCTCTGCAAGCCATAACACCGATGCAAAGGAACGATAGCCTGATTTTACTTCTATAAAGCCTACATCAACGCCGTATTTTATAAAATCCTCTTTTAAAAATCTGCCGCCGTTATCGTCCGATAAAACACCGATATATGCCGTATCTACACCCAACTTACTTGCCGCAACAAGTCCCGTTGCAACAGGTCCACCGCCTGCAGTTTTACTGGCAACAGCCCGCATTTTTGTATCCTCCTTGGGGAAGGATGGGACGGTGTAAAGGGTATCAAAAACATTAGCGCCGATTCCTACTATTTTTGCCATAATTTTAAGCCTTTCCGTTTGCACCTACAAGGTAAATTTTTTCAAGTGCTAATTTTTTAACTGTTTCAATAGGCTTTTTCATAAATAAATCAATTGCCAGACTACGATTAGGATCATCCAAGGTTTCCTTTGTGCCGTCTGCAAAGGCACAGCAAACATCGGTACCGATGTTCATTTTACGAACACCCGCCTTTATTGCCGCTTTTACCTGCTCATCGGGGATACCTGAACCACCGTGAAGAACAAGAGGAATACCGCCTGTTGCCTTGCGGATTGCCTTTACCCTTTCAATATCAAGGCAGGGAGTTTTTTTGTAGTGACCGTGAGCATTACCAATAAGCACAGCAAGGCAGGTAACACCCGTTTCCTTAACAAATTTTGCGGCTTCATCGGGATCGGTAAATTCATCCATAGCATCATCATTAACGCTGCCAACATGACCAATTTCGCCCTCAACACCTACATCAATAGCCTTGCACATATCAACGATTTTTTTAGTTTCGGCAATGTTTTTCTCTAAGGGATAAACCGAGCCATCCAGCATAATACCGGTGCATCCCCAACGCAGTGCGCGGGTTACCTCCCACTCAGATGGGCCGTGGTCAAGGTGAAAACAAATGGGAACGCTTGCGCGGTTTGCCGCCGCAACGATGGAGGGGCAGATGTAAAATCCAACCTCCTCATTTAAAAGTCTGGGATAAACCTGAATAATAACGGGAGCCTTTGCCTCCTCAGCGGCATCAATAACACCCATAATGGTTTCGGTGTTATAAACATTAAATGCAGGAATACAGTATCCGCCTTTTTCCGCCATACCGATTACAGTTTGTAAATTAACTAGCATTTTTTATTCCCCCAGAATTAAATCTTCCAATGACAGAATTTCGGTTTCCTCAGCCACCGCTTTAAGGGATACATATTCTGAAACTGAAGCGGTAACAATTGTCTTTGCGCCAACGCTTGTTGCATTGAAAATTCTGCGCTTTGCAACCTTTTTAATGATTTCGGGCATATACTGCGCCATAAGAATATTACCTGCCCAAACGGTTTCCTTGCGGTTGAGAAGCATTTCGCCAAGCACAGCGTAGGACATAATAATCTCTCTTGCTTCTTCGGTTTCCTCAAGGTCACGGGAAAGCTGATAGGGGTCTTGGAATACAACGGATTTGCCACTGTTTTTAGCCTCTAATTTACCTTCCCTTATAAGACCTGCAACAAAGGAAGTATATGTAACAATGCTAGCCGAAACCTCTATGCCGTATTCTTTGTAGAGCTGTTTAATTGCCTTTGCATCGTTGGGGTCATAAACCACAACGGTTTTAAACTCATTAAGAGTCTTTGCTAAGTCAGCCATTTGCTGCTTGGTTTCGTTTGCGGCGCCAATAAGGAAATCAAGCTGTACACCGCTTGCAGGCTCATTTTCAAGAACTGTAAAATCCACGCCTGTTTTGTCCAGCACCATAGTAGCCTTTAAAGCCTGCTCGCATGCCATAAACTTAGCGTCAACACCAAGTAAAAGCAGAGTATCTTTTTTATTTGAATGAGCCTTTATAGCCTCGGTTAATTTTTCGCAGGTTTCGGTTTTGCCGTAAGCATTGCCCGTTTCTAAGCAGTTTGAAACAAGGGTCATAATATAATCGGGAAGCTTGCCCTCTAAAGCGGCTTGAAGTCGGGTTTCCTTGGTGAACATTACGGGGTCCCAACCGGTAACACAATCGTGTACACAAGCACCGCAGGTGCAACATTCAAAAATATTATCCATAATCTCCGAAAGGTCAATTGCCTCACGGTTTACAAGGGAAATACCAAGTGCTCTTGCTCTTGCTGTATTTCTTTCCTGACCGGTTGCGTTGCCTATAGGACAAATATGGTGACACATCCAGCAAAAGCGGCAGGAATCAACATGCTGTTTAGATTTTTCTGACATTATCATAGTAACTTACCTCCCTATTAAAGACCCAGCTTGAACGGATTCATAATTCCGTTGGGGTCAAGACTCTTTTTAAGTGCTTCAAATACCTGCATTGCAGGACCGTACTGCTCCTTCATAAGGCGACCGAGCTTAATGCCAACGCCGTGATGGTCATTTACAACACCACCGTGAGCTAAAGCGGCACGAACACCGCAGGTCCAAATTTCCTGATGTAAACGGAGCGCCTCAACGGGATCCTCGGGAACATCCTTACCCTCAACAATAAAGCGGTCGTAAATCATTGAGCCCCACTCATACCAGTGCGAGAAGTGAGCAATGAATTTAGCCTGTGGGAAGTTGGTTTCAATAGCTTCCTTCATTGCCCAGTAGATTTCTTCAATCTTGCCGTAAGGAGCTATTGTATCCATTGTACCGAACATCTGAGGAATATCCATCATATGACCGGGATAGAAGAAGGTGATTTTTTCCTTCCACCATTTTTCGCCGTATTCCGAGCCTAAATCCTCGGCGCCGTATTTTTTAAAGGTTTCAAGAAGAATTTTCTCCTCTACCTCTACCATTTCTTTAACACCCTCATAGGCTATGTTCATAAATGCGCCCTTGCGCTCCACACCTACGATTTTCTTTATAAGCGAAGCGGTTTCAGCCTCATCATAAAGGCGCATAACAGAGGGCTTGAATTTTTGTAAAAGCTCACGGGATGCTTCAAAAGCACCGTGCATATCCTGGAACAAGAAGCCTCTGAAGCGTCTTTCCTCAGGTTGATCAAAAATACGAATCTGAGCCTTTGTGATGATACCTAAAGTACCCTCAGAGCCTATAAAAATCTGATTAAGGTCGGGACCTGCGGCGTGCTTTGGTGCAGAGCAGGTTTCAATAATATCACCGTTGGGGAGAACAACCTCCATTTTAAGCACCATATCATCAATTTTGCCGTATTTGGTAGAAACAACGCCAATACCGCGGTGAGCCAAAAATCCGCCAACGGTTGAGCAGGTAAGAGATGAGGGATAGTGCATTGTTGCCTTACCAACCTCGTTTGCCGCCCATTCAATATGCTTATAAATGGCGCCTGTGCCGCACTCAATGTACATACCCTCGGTATTAACTTCATAAATCTTGTTCATTCTTTTGGTATCCAGCACAATACCGCCGCAAACAGGAATAGCGCCGCCCTGTGTACCGCCGCCTGCACCCCAGGTAGTTACGGGGATTTTATAGTAATTAGCGATTTTAACAACCTTAGAAACCTCTTCTGCGTTTTCGGGGCAAACAACAAAATCCGCCTCGGGCATACGGCAACCTCTATCCGCCCACATTCTTGACAGCCAATAATAGTCAACGCTGTGGGTTACCTTGTCGATAGCTCTGGTAGAGCAGTTTTCTTTACCAACTGCATCCTCCAGCTCGGTTAAAATCATTGCGAATAAAAATTCGTTCATCTGATACTGCATTTTTTTAACTCCTTCAATTTTTATTTTACACTTTCATCAACCTTAAGGTTTTTGAAGTATTTGCAAAACTCTTTAATTTCTTTTCTGTAATCGCCCATTATTTCTACAAAATGGTGTATGTAGGGGCCCTCTATAATTCTATCCTCTATAGCTTGTAAATTCTCAAACTCGCCCCAAAGGTAGGTTCCGTGAGTATTAGTACCTTCGGTGGTGTGGCAAATAAGGGGCAAAATCATATAATCTCCGCTTTCCTGATCAATACGGGCAACTGTGTAGGTACCGTCCTTGGCACGAAGCCAAGCGCGTTGATTTACAAGTCTTGCCTTTGTACCCTCTGCCTTTTCACTTACAGGGAAGGGACCGCAATGCCACAAAAGCTCGGCGTTTTTGTTTTCGGGATGACGGACTGTAAATTCACCGAACAAAGGCTTACCCTCACCTAAGCTTGCGCATTTAAGCAGTGCCATTGTAAGCGCGCAGTGCATATCACTTTCGCAAGCCACCATATAACCCATTTCATTTAAAAG
>JAGAOS010000075.1 GCA_017623575.1 Clostridia bacterium | reverse complement strand
TTCTCCGGTTTCTATTATTTTTTGGAGACTTGGTGTTTTTATACCTCATTCTATTCATTTTTCGACAACGGGTAAAAGTGCCAAAAACCCTGTAAAATAAAGGATTTTAAAAAGTCTTGGTGAATACTTGACACGTGGAGACGATTTAGGCAGGGTTGTTATACCCAAATAAATCAGAAAACTATGGTAACTCCGCAAGTTCCACGGGAATTTTATTAATGAAAACAAATAGCTTTTAAGGCATTAAGCCTTTGGTAATAATATCATTCCGCTTTTCATACAATTAACTACATTAGGAGTTGATTTTATGAAGCAGTCGGTAGCAAAGCGCGCCACCATTTTAGGGGAATACATAAAGCAAAACGGTGCAACCGTCCGTCACACCGCAGGAGTTTTTAATATATCCAAATCAACCGTACATAAGGATGTAACAGAGCGGCTGAAAATTAAAAATCCCGCCTTGTACAGTGAGGTTAAAAAGGTGCTGGAAATCAACAAAAGCGAGCGGCACATCCGCGGCGGTCTTGCCACAAGGCGAAAATACAAGGGCGATTGATGTAATTAATCACTAATATTGCTATATTTTTTGGAAATAATAAACCCAAAAACTATAGCAGGTGATAAAATGAAAATTAACCTTAGCAAACGCGCGGCGGTGCGGATTATAAGCTTTTTGCTTGCCTTTGTGCTGATTTTTGCGGGTACAGTTGTTTATGATATGAACAGAGTTTCCAGCCTTAAAAGACAGCTTGCTCACAGGTATCAGGCGGCTATGGAAAACCTAAGCAGTGAAATGGAAAATATCTCGGTAACGCTGGGCAAAGCCCTTTACACCGGCACACCCTCTACCCTATCCACCCTTACAAATAAGCTTGTTTTACAGGCGGGTACGGCATCAACCGCCCTTGCCGAGCTACCTATAAACCACAACAGTTTGGAAAAGGTTTCAAAATTTTTAAACCAAATAAGCGATTACTCCCTTGCGCTTACAAAAAATGTTGTGCGGGGCGGCAGTATAAGCGATGCTGAAAGAAGCAACCTTATAAAGCTTTCAGAAATTGCAAAAAATTTAAGCGTTGGTCTTGGGGATGCCACCACAATGTACAACAGCACCGAGGTATGGTCGCAAAACATTGAAGCCGCCCTAAAGGATACCGAAACAATAAGCGGGTTGGATTCCACCTTGGGAGAGGCTGAAGAATCGCTAAGTGACTACCCTACCCTGATTTATGACGGTCCCTTTTCTGACCATATTTTAGAAAAAGAATCACAAATGCTTAAAGCCGCTAAAGAGGTATCGGTTGATGAAGCAAAGCAAAAAGCCGCTAAACAATTTAACCTTAAACCGGATGATTTGCACCACACCCGCACTGAGGAAGGTAAAATGCCCGCATACATTTTTAGCTTTGATGACGGAACGGTAGCTGTGACCAAAAAAGGCGGATATATTTGCTATTTTAGGCGCGAAAAAACCATAAGCTATGAAAACGCCGACTATGAAAAGGCGGTGAAAACGGCAAAAAAATATATCAGCTCTCTTAATATTGGCAACTTTGAAACCAGCTACTACTTTGCCGATGAGGGTATGTGCGTTGTAAATTTTGCTTATGTGCAGGGGGATACAATCTGCTATCCCGACCTTATTAAAATAGGCATTGCCTTAGATAATTATGATGTGATTTTTTATGAAGCAAGGGGATATTTAATGAATCACAAGGGACGAACCCTTAAAATCCCCCTTCACACCGCAAAAGAGGCTTCTGAAATAATAAATCCTCATTTAAAAATCCAAAGCACTCATCTTGCAGTTATTCCGTCAAGCGGAGAAAAAGAGCTTTATTGCTATGAGTTTTTATGCAAGGGCGAAAAAAACGAGGATATTCTGGTTTATGTAAACACCGAAACCTTAGCCGAAGAACAGATATTTATTCTGCTTAAAACCGACGGCGGTACACTTACAAAATAGGGTTAAAAAGCAAACACCGAGGTCACAAAACCTCGGTGTTTGCTTATAAGGAGATATTATAACAAGAATATGACGCAATCATTAATTACTTATCTTGGATCCTTAATGGTTGTGTAAACCGCAACAGTACCTGCGGGAATGGTATCCTTTAGCTTATCCTTAACGCCAACAAAAACCTTGTCAACATCGGCAATAAGGGCGCCTGTGTTTCTCTCACAGGTGTATACATTCTCGGTATGGCGGTAAAGGGTAACACCGCCGAGTGTCTTTTCAAAATCAATCGTAAACTGACGGTCCTCAATAGAATCTGCATTAACAACAGTAATTGTCCAACCGCCGTTTTCAAGCTGAACTACACCCAAATGCAAGCCGGAAACAACATCTAAGGTTGTAACACGATCATGCTCATCTCCCTTGAATCTGAATCTATGTTCATCAGTATAATTGGTGCGATAAACCTTTCCGTTTTTAAATCCGTTATATCTGGCGAAAAGTCCCCACATATAATACTCACCGCGGGGAACATCTGACATAAACAGTGAGGGCATTGCGCCGCACATATGAATACCGTTATTAAACTCGCCGCCTGTATTGGTCTGGTCGGTCCATAATTGGTCGGCCGCCTGCCAGGTGATTATGTTGCTTACACCGGATGCCTGTGCCGCAATAGCGCCTACAACACCCTGCAAACCGTACCAAGGATGCTCATCAGGCTGCATACGGTTAGAATTTGCCGCATCATCCCTTGCCGAAAACTCATCACACCAATATTCCTTTTTGCCAAACACGCCATACTCATGCATAGCGCCCATAACACGACCAAAATATTCATAAGCGTAATCGTGGTAAACATTATAGGTAATATCAGGTGCCGTAGGATAGGTATGGCAGGCATGAATCTCAAACACATCAGGATCGGTTTTTAAAATATATCTTAAAAGCTGGTCACTGTTACCACCCTGAGCGCCGCCCATTGTTAAAATGCCATCTAAAACATCGGCTTCAACAAGGTAATCCTTAATAATGCGGCAAAGCTTGGTATAAGCCTCAGCCGAAGGGCCGGGGCCCTCGGGAATATGATATGAACCATCGGCATTTCTGTTAGAAGGCTCGGTAAAGAACATAAGATAATCTACATTATAAATACCACGGGCACGAAGCTCGGTGAGAAGATTTTTGTAAAGATAACCAAAACGCAGACCGCCCTTGGTTACGCGGGTCCAGTATTCATCAAGACCGCTGAAATCATAACCAACGCTTTCGCCGTTGACATCCTCGCCGCGACCATCCAGATATTTGGCTTCTTGCATTGCAGATTTGCCTTCTTTAATAATCTCAATAACAAACTCAACATCCCAGCCAAGCTGCATAACAATATTCATACCGCGACTTTGAAGCTCCTTGCAGTATTCATACATATAATTTGCACGAACACTATCAAGATTCCAGTTGCCTGTGGTTTCATCCCAGAACCAAGGTGTATTTACCTTTGTGCGGCAGGTGCGAACACCCATTCTTTGCAAACGGTCAATTTCCAGCTTAAGCATATCATCGGTATAAGCTCTGCCGGATTTATCATCCTTCATAAATCCAAAGGCGGAATAAACTGTTGCGCTCATACCACGGTAGGTATCAATAATGGGAGCGCCGCCGTTAAATACTTTAAGAGGAACTACCCAATTGTAGCCAAAAGGTTCTTCCTCCTCTTCCTCCTGCCAATTGTCATCGGGTTCTTCGGTATCATCTGTTCCGTTATCGGCAGTATCGTCGGTAGATTCGGTAGGTTCTGAAGTTATTTCAGAATCATCGGGGGTGGATTCATTGGATGAAACCGATGAATCGGAGCTTGTTTTATCACTATCATCTGTGGAGTTACAGCCAATAAGGCTAACTGCCAGAACCAAAGCAAGGCAAAGGCAAATGATTTGTTTTAATAAATCAGAAATCTTAAGCATCAGTCTCATCCTTTCCTTTTTTTGTTAACATTATAGCCGCAAAGGCTACAAGACATGTAATTGCAACAATGCTTACTACGGTTATGCTATCGCCCGTTGAGGGTGATGTACTGCCGTATTCTATATCCACACCGCCGTTATAAACAATCATTGCAGGGTCAATATTGTCATAATCAAAGGGTATGCGAGGATAATAGTAGTTGTAATCTGCGTTCTGAGCGTGTAGCTCTGCGGTAAGCGAAACGGTATCCAGACCGATTGCACCGTCGGTACACTCAACTACCAGATAGGTTTCACCTGTGGGTGAGGCTCTGAAGCCAAAGCCTTCGTGCTTCCAATCTGTGCTATCAGCCTCTACTATAGATTTAGGATTATTTTCCAAATCGGTGAAGTAAAGTGTTGTAGGTTCAACAAGTGTTGCAAGGTAAATTCTGCCCTTACCGCCGTTGATACTCTTTATAGAAGCACCGAAATAGTAAACCTCACTTGGATTTAACTGGATGGGCAAAATATACTTTGTGCCCTCAGCAACCTTTAAATAGCTATCAGAGGTATCTGCCAAATCGGGATTTTTTACAATCTGCATTGTGGGGGGAAGTGCTGTCCAGTTACCCTCAGAAAGCTTCTTTTCAAAGCTTGGATTGGTAAACATATTGTAGAAATCGGTGGCGTATGCCTTTTCGGCCTTTTCATCCACAACAAGGTCAGAGGAAACGGTGATTTTTATATCATCAACATAAAAATCAGCGTCGGTACTGCCTATAAGATTGTAAATAGCTGCTTTAAGCACACCAAAATCGCCTGCAGTGAAAACAAAGTAAACTCGCTTCCATTCACCGTTGGTGGTGGGTTGCTTGTAACCGGTTTCGCCTGTATAATCACCGTAATCACCGCCGTAATAGCTGGCTCTGAAGTTAGGCTCCAGATTAACGGCAGCCTCTTTGGTTTTGGTATCAAACTTATAATAAAGTGAAAGCATATAGTTGTGGTTATAGGCAACACCATAGGAAAGATAGGCTTCATCCAAAATGGCTTCCACATCTGCCCTTTGGGCATTGTATTTAAAATGGAGAGATTTTTTGCCGCTGTGAACATTGGGGTCATTTGCGGATTTTGCGGTATAAATCTCATAGAAATCGGTGTTGGTGTGGGTAAGCGCAAAGCGGTCGGTTTCAAAGTCTATATTTTCAATCACACCGCCAATAGATGAAAGCTCCTTAGTAACGGTAACATCATCAATATATGCATCGCCGCCAAGACTGCTGAAGAAAACTCCAACTCCCTTATGTACACCTGTGTAAACCTCAAACTTGTACTCCTTAAAGGAGGTGCTGTTGCCTGTTACATAGCTTTCGGAAGAAATTGCATTATGTACATTTGGAACCTTTGCGGAAACATCCGAAACTGAAGCAAAGAAGTTGCCCTTTGCACGGAATTTAACGGTATAACGGCTATGAGCATCAAGACCTAAAAGCTGATATGCGGTTGTGTCCTTGCCGCTGAGCTTTAAGGTGTTGTTTTCGATTTCTCCGTTACCAAGCCAAGGGGCAATATCATTAGTCATACTGCCATTAGAAAGCTCGTTTGCAGAATAATATTCATAAAGCGTAACATTATCCATATATACCTTAGGCGCCAGCTTTGGCTCACCTGCGTAGCGGATAATAAAGTTAGCGGCAACATCATCGCCTGTGTTGAAATAAAGGTCTACCTTATACCAGCCTGCATCACCTGCAAGGTAAGATGTAGACTCAGCAAAAACCTTGTTTGCAGTTGCTCCGTCAATATCATCAGAACCAACAATCATCATAGAGTTTATCTGATTCCAATCGTCACGCTCACCGTTATAAGGATATTTTACATAGTAGGAGAATTTATAATCGGTGTTTTTATTAAGACCGGTAAGGGGAATAACTGTATTTCTGTAGTAAGAAATAATTTCAAGAGATTTTTCGCCCTCATATGCCTCGGCAGTGCTTACAGAGGTTTTACAGAAAGCAAGGCTATCAGGATAGGTTGCATCAGAGGGATATATACCCGAAATAGTACCCTTTTCAAAGGTGCCATCTTCCCCTCTTAAAGCAAATAACTCACGGGCAGGCTTGTTATATCCGCCATATACTGCTTTAAGATATGTATCTTCCTCTAAAGTAAAGGTGTATTCAGCCTCGGTGGAAACAACCATACCGTTCTTATCCAACCAGTGCTTAAAGTTATTGCCTTTATCAGGAATTGCTGTTACGGTAACTTCGGTACCCTTTGCAAGCAGACCCTGTGCAGTTGCCTTAACCTTACCGCCCAAATCACTAACAACATCTAAAGCGGCGGGTTTAAAGATTGCAAAATCGTCTACCCAGCAACGGTCACTGTTAGCGCCGCGACTTAAAAACCAAAGCGTAATATCGGTATTATCGCCCGAATTAAAGCGAACTACAACCTCCTGCCAGGTGGATGTTGCGGTTGCCGCCTTTTCTGCCACACCCATTGCTTCGCCTAAAGGATAATCGGCAAGCTTGCCTGATGCATTTTCCTTATAAGGCTTAACGCCCTTGGGCAGAACCATAGCGTTAAGGGAAAGACCTGAATCATCCTGAATATAAGCCCAAAAGCTGATTGCGTAATCGGTGTTTTTCTCTAAACCTTTAAAATGTCTGCCCGCGAAGGCATACTGGGTTTGAATTTTTACCGACATATTACCTGTTCTTGCATGTTGATTATGCGCCTGAATATTAACTTCCCAGGAAGGGGTGCCAATATATTCAACATCAAAGTTTTCATCCAGAATAACCTTGTTAAAGTTATCATTTTTGCTGTAGTATGCAAGCAGACCCTTAGTGGAATCCTCCATAGAGGCATTTTCTATAGCAATACTGCCCTCTTTAAACTTAGGCTTAGGCATTGCAAGACTTGTGGGAACGGTGTAGGTAAAGGTTGGGTCGGTTGAAAGAAGTTCTCCACCCTCACTATACCAACCCTCAAAGGTGTTGCCCTTAAAGGGAGTTGCGGTAAATTCTACCTTGTCCCCTGCCTTTGTGCCCTCTGCCAAAGCGGCGGGGGAAACGCTACCGTAATTTAAGGGAGAGCTTTCATAATCCACCTGAAGCTCAGGGTCAATAATCTGGAAATTGGAATAGGTTACAGATTCTATATTATTAAACATTAAAAACAGATGATACTGGTCATATTTTCCGGTATTAAAATCATAGGTAAGTGTACCACTGTTTGCATCCTTAAGGGATTTTCTAATAAGCACATTCTGAATACCTATCCAGCTTCTGTCGGCATAAATTTCACCGTACTTGTTCCAGCAGTATTCACTGGTAAATGCCGATTCAGGAACTAAAAGGGATTTATAGAACATTGGCTCGGCATTTGCACCGGGATTTACACTATAGTTTACCGAAAGCTTATAATTCTTATTTTTGGTAAGCTTGGGCATTTTTACAAGGTAGTGTCTGCCGTGAGCATTTGCAAGAGTAAAGCTATTATTAGCAGCATCATAGGTGAAGTCAGAACCGTAGTTTTCGGTCATACTCTTTTCGGGGATGTTGCGACCATCATCTGCGGGACTATGCACATGGCGGGTGCGCCAATCATCCATAGAAACATTAGTCCATACATCAGCAGGGTTTTGTTCTTCCTCATCGGGGGTGGTATCAGTAGGGTCAACCAGCTTAAAGCCCGAATAGGTAACATCGGTTATATTGTTAAAGGCTAAGAATAAATAATACTGAGTCTGCTTTTTGGAATTGAACTCATATGTAACGGTTGCACTCATTTCGTTTGAAGCGATATTCTTATTTACAAAAATATCATAAGCGCCAAGGAAACCTCGACCGGTATACATAGCGCCAAAACCATTCCATGTAACGGAATTGGAAAAAGCCGATTCAGGCATAAGTATAGCCTTGTGGAAAACAGGAGTTTTGCCACTTACCTCAGTAATATCATAATTAAATGAAAGCTTATAAGTCTTATCCAGAGCAAGCTTGGGTAATTTTATATAATAATGCTTACTGCCCGCATCCTTAAGTGAAAAGCTTCCGCCACCGTAGGTAAATTTTTCGGGATACACATCGGTCATCTTTTTTTCTTCAAGAGTTAAAGGATCGCTAACCTGAGTATGTACCTGCCTTGTGTACCAATCGTTAGCGGAAATGGAATTCCACAAGTTGGCAGCCGCAGAAACCGGCGCAATAAATACACTGGTAAGACTGGTAAGAACCATTAATACTGAAAGAATAACGGTCATTATTTTTTTCATTTGCTTTTCCCTCCATTAAGAGTTTTATACCGTATAATAAACAAAATTGTAGATATATCGGTATGATTTTACAGTATTATTATATATCATTGACAAGTTTTGTACAATATGTTATTCTATAATAAACCGACGATATTTTCCAAAATAGGGGGTAAATGACTTGGGTATTGCTACTTTTAATCCAAAAAGCTACTTTTCGTTTTACTTTAAAAGAAATAAGTCAGGTGTTTTAAATTTTGTGTCCCCCACCTGGTTTCAGTTTGTTTATTTAGATAAAGGGCAGCTTATTGCAAAGTGTGCCAAAGGTAATATTACCGTAAACAGCGGTGAACTGTTGTTTATACCGCCTGAACTACCTTGGGAACCCGAATTTGGCGACTGCGAAGAAATAGCAGGTGTGCTTTATCACCTTAGAAACTGGCCCGATGTAGATGAGCTTGATTACCCACCGCAAATTATTACGGTGGATGAAAAATTAAGGGAGCAAATTTACAATCTGCCTATTGGAGAGCAAAAAATAAGCAGTAGTTACATATGGCGCACCTACCGTTTTTTGGATGAAATACAATCCTTTATGGTGAAAAATAACAGCGAATCGGTTAAAGCTATTCAAAGGGTACTGGAGTTTATGCGTTTTAACGATAATTACACCATACCCCAGCTTGTAGAAATAAGCGGAATGAAAAAATCCACATTTTATACCGTTTTTCAGGAAATTACAGGCTCTACCCCCGTTTTAACCAAGCAAAGAATTCAAGCCTATAAAGCAGAAATTCTGCTTACCCGCACCGACCTTTCAGTAGAGGAAATAGCCCATAAAACAGGCTTTAACTCGGTAGCGCATTTCAGAAAGGTGTTTCGCAGCAGATACCGAACCTCCCCCAAGGGGTTAAGAAAATCCCCCAAGTAAATTATAATTTATAACTTACATTTGCCGTTCGGCTAATTTTTTGATGAAATTTTTACCTTTTGAGTTTTTGCATTTGAAAAAGCCCCGTTCTGCCGACCAAAACGGCCACAGAACGAGGCTTTAATTATACATATGATTATTTAACTACAGTTAAATCAAATGTGAACTGATATTTATCCTTATAATACTCATTTTTAATGGCTGAGAACCATTCAACTGTAACGGTCTTGCCGCCGTTAGAGAAATGGAGCATTGCAATCATACCATAGGAACGCAAATCGTTGTATTCAGCCTGCTGGAAGTCAACCAACATCTGTACGGCTGTGCTGCCGTCGGCACGTGTTAAGGTTTTGATTTCGGGACCTTCAGAGAATTCGTGTCCACAGATAACCATAACAACGTTAGAGCAGGGTACTACCAAATTATCATAAATGTACTGACCTGCGTGACCGCCTACAGCATTGCCCTCAGCATCTACACGGTCTTCAACGTCATAAACCTTATCCTCACCAAGAAGCTGCATTTTAGCATCTAAATAACCATGGGTATTGATGATTACGTTATAGTCAGGGTTGGCATCAATTTTTTGTTTTGCCCACTCAACTTCGGCGGTGGAGGGGAAGAAGTCAAGCACCATTACCATATACTTAATACCACCAATGTTCAGTTTTTGATAATAGGTTTTCATTGAACCGTCATAGCTTTCAAACTCGCCGTTGCCGTACATAAACTTTTCGGCTGTAATGTACTTATCATAATCGGCAAGCTTATCGTGGTTACCGCGTACAAAGGACTGGTCTATTCCTGCCTCTTTAAGGCGGAGAAGCTGCTCGGAAATGGCTTCATATTCTGTTTGGGTGCTATTGTTTGTTAAATCGCCCACATTAATTACATACTGTAAATTTTTGGCATCTTTGTTATTTATAAGCCAATCAAAGGTGTAGGGGAGTTTGTCGGGATAATACTGAGTTGTGTACTGTAAATCGCCAAGAACTGCAAAAGAATAATCATATTCTGCAGGAGGATTGGGATTTTCAATATTCCAAGCATCATCAGGCTGCCAATCGGCATAGGCTTTACGCACTACCTCATTTTCCAACATTCCGTTTACCACATTAATGTCGTTTTCATCGGTTGAAAGGTCGCGGATAGCGTACATAACCTCAAAAATAGATGCGGATACGTTTTCGCCATAGAGAATATACTCTATTCCTGCTTCGTTTTCGTAAACAATGTAGGGGCGAACAATATAATCGGTTGCATATTTTGCGTAGTCGGTTTTACCACCGTTTCTGCCAATATTGTATAAAGCGGCGGTTATATAGGTGTTTTCGGTATCGCCTTCTTTATACTGATAATTAGCCTCGGTAACTAAAATATCTTTTGCGTTTTCGGTGGATTTTGAAAGAGTGTAACCGGAAATTTTAGAAGAATCTGCCGCTAAAATACCCATATTTTTAAAGGTGTAGCCATTGTAGGAGGTAAGAAGGGCGTTGTTTATGGCAAATTTGTAGCGGAGAGCTTGTGGAACGTCTGCGGCTGCAGCACGCATTGCGTTACCTTGATTTGGCATACTGTTTTCCACAATAACCATATCGTCAATGAAGATTTGGCAACGGGTGTACCAGGTTGATTTACTTCTTGGGGTTAAATAAACGTATGCGCTTGTTGTGTCGTCAGTTGTGAAGTTGAAACTAATTTTTTTCCAATTCTTTACAGCGGACTTATCTTTAATTGTTGTATTAGTTTCAAAGAAATCTTCCATACGGGGTTCTTCATAGTAGCCGTAAATTTTTTCTTTACTACTTGCAACCATACGATTTGTCATGGTTTTAAGTTTTGAAGGCTCTTCACTGTATCCGTTTGAAATTACAACAGATGAAAGGAAGTTGTGTTCATCAGGAGTAAGCACATACATACTGAAGGTGTAGTTGGTATTAGGTTTAAGACCTTCAATTTTTCTAACGAATGAGCGGTATGATGCTGAAAGTTCAAGCATTGATTTACCGCTGTGAGGTGTAACGTCAAATTTACCAACGGTTCTATCCGCTTCGGGAGCGCTTGTTCCGGTTTCGGGATCGTATCCGTCATCAGTGTAATAGGTACTTTGCTTTGCGGTTGTGGCTTTGATGAAGAAGCCTATGTTTTCGGTTTCGTAGTTTTTGCCAACGATAAGTCCCCAACGGTCATTGGTGGGAGCAACGCCTGTTGCAACGGGTTCTACACGAAGACTTTGATCGTTTGCAAAGGATTCAAAACCTGCTGCGGCGTTAAGTACGTTTTGGGTAACAATTTTAGCGGTAATCTCTACAGCATTAACCTCTTTAGGATTATAAGTATATGAAAGCTCTTTTCCAAGCAGAGTGTCGCCTTTATACCATCCTAAAAAGCTGTTTACACCATCCATTGTATCATATGTTAAGGTGTCGGTGCAGGTGCCATCGGCATTTTCTACCGTTTCAATGGTTGTGGGATTAAGATTTGCGTAATCCTCGTAAGCTGAGCCGTCAGGCTTAACGAAATTTACTCTATTAATCTTTATATTTTCTTTAAGAGAAAATCCGCCAACCTTTAATCTATATACATATGCATTATCGAAAACAAGATAATACTGTGTGTCTTCGGTTGGTGTAAACTCGGCAGAAATAGTAGGCCATACGCTGATACCTAAATCAAGTTTTACAGAAGAAGCGATTTTTTGTGAGTTAGCAAAACTTACAGCATCTAACTGCTCTTGTGTGGCTATATATATTTGGTTTATAGAAGCAGGTTTACCTGATATTATGTGGTTATTGTAGTAGAATGAAAGGTTATAAGGGGTGCCAACCTCTAAATTGGAAGGTAATTTTACATAAAACTTATTATAGTATACGCCATCTACATAATATGATTGATTATCTCCATCAGCATATGAGGTCTTAAAGTTAGCATTTGTACCAACAGCCCCAAAATAACTTGAATTTATATTTGCCCAATGCTCAGAAATGTATTTTGCTTTAACAGAAACTGAGTCTGCAGGCATTGTAAATGAGGTTGTAATAGTATTGGAGTTAGATAAAACTACATTGTTAGAAAGAACTTCCCAACCTGCAAAGGTTTGACCTTCGTTAGGGGTAGCGGTAAGGGTAACAGTCGCCCCTTCCTTAACAACGGTTTTATCAGCAGTACCACCCGAAACGGCTACGTTATATACGGTGGCTTTTGATAATTCAAAATCAGAAAGATTTATTTTGTTGTTGTCATTTGCGCCGTTGCAGTTAAAGTGGATTAAAATGGCATATTCAGTATCATCTGATGTTACGAATTCAGTAGCAAGATGAGTCCATTCGGCTTTAAGAGCGGCTTCTTTATTGTTTGCTCTATCAACCGCTACGGTAAGAAGATTGTCTGCATCGGTTAAATCACCCGTTAATGGATGGAAAACAGCATTGGTATCCCATTTACCGGAATTTGCTGCGGCACCGCTTTCACATTCCGCATTCATAATATCTCCAACTTTAGAGATGGGATAAACATAAATTTCTGATGGATATACTGCACTACCGTGGGTTGTACCTAAAATTGCCTTCCAGTTAAAGGCAAAATCGTATACAGAGTTTGCTTCAAGGCTAACAACTGTAAAAATCTTTTGGTGCATGGCACTTGATACTAAAATGGGGGTTCTGCCGTATCGGCTTTGGGTGCCTTTGGATACGCTAGACCAGCTTTTTGCACCCCAGTCTGCGGCACTTGTATTATATAATACGTTTTTAGCCGGATCAACCGTTTCGCCTATTTTTACAAGTTTAAAATCGCAAAGATAGAACCAATAAGCAAATCCGGTGCGGAAATAAAGGTAATGCTTTGTTTTGGTGGCGCCGGTTGTAAAAGCGGCAGAAAGGTCGGTATACTCACCTTTATCAAGCTCTAATGCTGAAGCGATAGAGATGGCGGTAGAGGGGAGTTTACTACCATCTACATCAGTAATCTGCGCCATTTCCTCCTCGGTTACTATGTTTATGTTGTTAATTTTACCCTTTGAAGATTCTATAATATGATTATCATACTTAAAACTCAAATCATATATGGTATTAGCTTCAAGTTCGGGCATTTCAATGTAAAAGCTGGTGTAGTAAGCACCTTTTACAACAAAGTTTTTGCCGTAATTGTTTTTGCCCTCAGCAAATTCTGAAATAGGGCATGCATTAGTGTCCTTTGTTCCGAAATCATCAACTGAAATATCGGTCCAAAGGTTTTTACCTGTTACTTCGGCTGATGCGGTAAGAGCTCCGGCAAAAGAGCCGATTACCATTAAGACACAAAGAATAAGGGATAAAGCTTTTTTCATAAATACATATCCTTTCTGTAGGTTTGTTATTTAGAGAAAAACAACCTATTAAACTATGGTCAGATTATGCTTTCTCTGTTTATATTATAATAGCACACCATCATTTTTTTCTATATGTTTTTCTATAAAAAATCGACTCTATTTTCCAGAACAAACGCACAAGCCATGGAGAATGGCCGATGTATCGTTCCTAAAAAAGTGGTGAATTATTAGGTACTACCATTAAATTTATTGCTCGCTTTGTGAAAGTCAAAAGCCTCTGCGTGAAAATCCACAGAGGCTTCTTGTTATACTATTTAACCCATTATCTATTCTAATTCAATGGTAAACTGGAACTGTTCCATATAATAGGCTTTGCGAATTGTAGAATACCATTCAATGGTTACTGTTTTACCGTCATTGCCAAAATAAAGTGTAGAAACAAGTCCAAAAGCCTCACGCTTTTGCTCCTCCAAGGTCTGGGGATTTATCATCATTTCCACTATCTTATTGCCGTTATTACCTGTTATGGTTTTGTAAACGGGGCCGTCATCACCAAAGGGAATATCGTGACCGCAAAGCACTAAATCAATATTTTCATACTTAATAATCAGATTTTTATGTAAATACTGAACAATAGCATTAGAATAGGTTTGCATCTGGGTGCTTAGCAGACCGTGGGTATTTAAAATCACCCTGCAATCGGGATTTGCCGCAACAATTCCTGCCGCCCAATCCACAATATCATTTGTGAGTTGGTCATAGTAATCCAAGGTCATTATCATATACTTATGACCGCCCATAGTTAGAATATGATAAACATTTTTCATTGTATTATCATATGAGCCGGTAAGGTGCGAGCCGAATTCTGCCTTTGTAATATTGGCATCAAAATCATTGGGGACATCGTGGTTTCCACGAACAATCGCCTGAGGTAAGCCTGCATTCTGAATCTTTTTAAGCTCATTTTTTATAAGCTCATATTCCGCTTCACCGCTGTACTCGGTAATATCACCCAAGGTTATAACATATTCGGTTTTGTTCGCTTTGGCATTGGCAACTATCCAGTCATAGGTGTGGTGCATATCATCGGGGTGGAAATACACCGTTTTTTGTGGGTCGCCCACAACTGCGATTGAGAATGCATAATCGGTAACGGGTTCCTTAACAACAAAAAATTCATCCTTAGGCTCAAATTCGGCAAAGGCGGTTTTGGCTTCTGCTACCGACATTATTTCATCCGCCGCCTCACGGTCAGATTCATTATTCTTTGCGGAATATATTTCGTGTACAACCGCAAAAACAGAGGCATCTATCTCAGCAGAGTAAAGAACAACCTCTCCCCCATTGGCAGTTTTTGCCTTAATGTAAGGCCTTACAACATAATCGGTGGCAAATTTGTTGTAATCTACCACTCCGTTGGTTTTACCTATATTGTAAAGCGCGGCAGTAAAATAGCTGTGAGTGGTGTCACCCTCCACTGTCTGAATGTTATCTTTATTTACAATTCCAACGGCAGGCGCATAACCGTCTTCGCCGTATTTACCGTCAATTACAAGCTCTTTGCCCTTTAAATCGTCGCTATCCAACGCAAGTATGCCAATTTCGGTTACATCCATATTATAAACCGTTTCTAATGCTTCATTATTAACAAAGAATTTATAACGAAGAGCCTGTGGAAGCTCGGCAGAGGCTTTGCGGATTGCATTACCCGCATAAGAAACAACTGTAGGTACACAAACAAGGTTATCAATAAACACATTGGATTCGTTGACATATGGGTTGGTGGTGGAGAAAACAAAATGCAGATATGCTTCATTTACATCCGACGGAGTGGTAAAGTTAATGGTCATTTTGCCCCAATTGCGGATTTTATCATAATCGGCATAGCCGTCATAATCCTCAAAATAGGCATAAACTCTTTGGTCATCAGCTTTTACGGCTCCCGCATCTAAATCGTAGGTATTTGCAACAACTATTTTGTCAAGCAAATCGGTTTTAGAGGGGTTGCTTACATAAAAACTTATTTGATACTGGGTATTCGGCATTAAATTCTGCAGCTTGCGTACAGCGCTACGGGATTTAACCGCAAAGCCAAGCATAGAATTACCACTGTAAGGAGTAATGGTATAAGAAGTTTTTTGCTCATCCAAAGAATATTTAGCCGTTTCGGGCGAATAGGTGTAATTTCTATAATAGTCAGTGGTTTCACTGTTATAAGCCTTGATTGTATAACCCCAGTCAAGATGCTCATAACCAGCCACAAAACCATTTGAAACCGAGGCATAGCGGTTCCAGATTCCCCATCTGTCACCATAGGGTAAAACACCCGAATTCGCAGGCTCAACGCGGACTATATTGCCTGTAGAATAATTTTCAAAGCCGGGGTCACCATCAATAGTATTAAGCACAAAAACCTTGGCAGTAAGGGATGCAGTATCAGTTTCACTTGTGTTAAAGGTGTATTCAGTGGCAGAGGAAAGCAGAGTATCACCACTGTACCAACCGCCAAAGGCATATGCGCCGTCAAAGGTGTAAAGGTCTATTTTTGCGGTGGCAGTACCGTCGCCGTTATTGGTAACTGTACTGCTGTGAACGGCGGATATAGAATTTGAATAATCGGTACCATAGGGTGAGGTGTAGACAGTTTTTACCTCATTTTCCTTTAAATAAACCGCCTCTATTTTTGCCGCCATATTGCCCATAACAAAATCAGCGGTGGTAGAATAGGGGTTATTAATTGTAACACCACCCGATAAAACCTTCCAATAATTAAAGGCTTTTCCCTCAGATTCATCAGCGGTAAGGGTAACCTTTTCGCCCTCTAAGGCAAAGGGGTTATCTGCCTCACCGTTTGTAACGGTCATACCTAAGGAGAAGTTTCTGGTAAGCTTAAAGCCGGTAAGCCTAAGCAAATAGGCATAGTTTGTTTCTATGTTAAGGTAATATTCGGTATCCTCCTCAGGGGTAAAGGTGGCGTGCAAGCCGCTCCATTTTCCTTTATCAAGTGCCAGATTGGTTGCCAGTCGCTTGCCCACGGTAGAGGCAACCTTACCGTTTGCATCTGCGCCCTCAATTTCCGCCTTGGTTAAAAGGTCAATTTTTAAAATAGAGCCTGCATGGTTTGCATCTGCAATGTTATCATACCAAAGGCTTAGATTATATTCCTCATTAACCTCCATTGTGGGAAGCTTAATGTAAAGGGTGGTATAATATGCATTATAAACATTAAAGGCGGTGCCGAATTTACCGTCCTTATACTGCTCAAACTTAAAGTTCGTATTAGGCGATTCATCATTAGTACCCAAATAAGAGGTATCAATATTTGCAAGTAGATTTTCATAATATTCTGCCTTTACGCTAACAGCAGAGTCGGGCATTAAAAAGGTGGTAGTAGTTGCCAAAGAATCTGTCAAAGTGGGATTTCCCACATCGCCTTTCCAGCCCATAAATTTTTGACCGATTGTAGGTGTGGCGGTGATTGTTACCGTTTCGCCTACCTTTGCGGCGGCTTTATCGGCAGTACCGCCCGAAACAACAACGGGTCGGGCAACCGTTTCTTTAAGGACAAAATCGCAAAGATACATATTATAGGCATAGCCTGTTTTTATATTTATGTAGTAGCTTGTATCCTCCGAGCCGGTGGTGAAGTATGCCGAAAAAAGGCTCCAACCGCCCTTATCAAGAGGAATATTTTTGCCTATAGGTGTAATTGAAGAATCGGTTACCTTACCGTTTGCATCAACGGCGGCAAGCTGACTATCATTTAAAATATGAATAGCCTCTATATTACCGGGAGTAACCACCTGAATATCATTATCATACCTGAAGGCTATATAATATTCGGTATTAGGCTTAAGCTTGGGAAGTGAAACATAATATGTGGTGTACCAGCAGTTGGTAATCATATATTTTCTGCCATAGGTACCCTCTGTTTTTTCGGTGAAGCCAAAGTCAGTGGTATTGGGGGTCTGGTCTTTAGAGCCAAAATTATCTGTAGTTATACCCTCCAAAAGATTAGGCATTTCGGTGGTGTCTAAAATATCATCGGTTTCATAATCGGCTCTTACCGAAACATCACCCGATGGCATAATAAAGGTGGTGGTTTCAGCCGATGCATCTGCAAGGGTTACACTACCCGAAAGCACCGTCCAGCCCTTAAAGGTCTGACCCACTGCAGGGGTGGCGGTTAAGGTTACGGTCTCACCCGCTTCTGCCATATCTTTATCGGCAGCACCGCCTGAAACTGCTACATTATAGGCAACTCCGTTAATAAGCGATAAATCACAAAGGCGAAGCCAATAGGCATAGTTGGTCTGCACATTAATGTAATGGCTTGTAGCCTCGGCGCCTGTTGTAAAGGTAGCGCTAAAGGACGACCACTCACCCATATCAAGGGCGATATTTGTGCCAAGACGGGTGCCCACTGCAGATGTAACATAGCCGTCTGCATCGCAGCCTGAGATTTCTTCCTCGGTTAAAATGTCAATTTTTAATATTGAACCTTGTCGTCCGCCTGTAGTATCTATAATGTTATCGTATTTAAATCCAAGCTGATACTCAGTATTCGGCTGAAGCTCAGGCAGTTTAATATAAAAGGATGTATACCAAGCGCATTTTACATTAAACGCCTTGCCGTATGTACCGTCAGTATATTGTTCAAAGCCTGTAATAGGACATTTGTTGGTATCATTTGTACCAAAATCATCCGTCGAAATATCGGCAAGAAGATTTTCCGATGCGGCAGAAACAGTAAAAGCTCCCGCAATGGAACAAACAATCATTAAAACTGAAAGCAGAACCGAAAGTGTCTTTTTCACAAAAAATCCTCCCATAAAATTTTCATTATATACCTATTATAACCTCTTGACTTTGCTTTTTCGATATGCTATTCTATAAAAAACCGACGGTATTGTCCAAATTAGTTTTAAAAAATTGGAGGATATTGGATGAAAGATATTATTCTTAATAATAAATCAATATGGGTAGACGCTTCATCATCCGAGTGGGAAAGTGTTTACGATGCCACTACCCCCCTTGGCATTTACAAGTTTGTATGCGTAAAAAAGGGGTTTATTACGGTATATTCCAAAAAAAGCGAGTTTAAAGTTGAAAGCGGTGAAGCAATTTTTCTTCCCCTGGGGGATCCATTTAAAATTATTCTGAGCGAGGAAAACGGCGGCACCTTTGTATACCGAATAAGCTACCGATATTTTCCTAATGTTGATCATTATGACTATAAAATGCAGACCTTTAAGCTTCCTGCTAAAATAATCGAATATATTGAAGAGCTTAAAACCTTTGACAGAAATTTAGTAAACAGCGAATTTATTTGGAAGGCATACAGGCTTTTGGACGAATTTGAAAAGCTGATGAATAAAAATCAAGATATTTCTGCCATAAAAATAGAAAAAGCGCTTGATTATATGCGCGAGCACGATAATTACACCATTCCCCAGCTTGCCGAAATGTGTAATATGAGCCGCTCGGGATTTTACAATATTTTTAAAAAAGTAGTGGGATGTACCCCTATTCAGACAAAGCACCGTTTTCAGGCGCACAAGGCGGAAATTTTACTGAAAACCACCGACCTTTCGGTGGACGAAATTGCCGAAAAGGTTGGTTTTCAATCCACCGCCCATTTCAGAAAGGTGTTTTATAGCCGCTACCACTGCTCCCCATATGAAATAAGAAAACGGCAAGCATTAAAGTAAAAGCTTAAATAAAAGTAAAAAACTGCCCCGCTATTGCGGAGCAGTTTTTTATATTACACCCTAGCCAGAGCATTTAAACTTGAACCAGGTTTTGAAACACATATTTTTCGTTATACTTTGTTTAAATACTCGTAAATCCGTTAGGATTTACTGCGTTTTAGCCTAGTATAACGAAAAATAATGTTATTAACAAAACTCTTTGACCTTAAATGTGCAATTTTTAAAGCAGATTTTGGTGAAGAGAATTTCATAAGGCTGCCGCCTATGAGGTTCGATGAACCAAAGTATGCCTAAAAATAGCCATTTAAGGCTGA
>JAGAOS010000074.1 GCA_017623575.1 Clostridia bacterium | reverse complement strand
GACGCGCTGCGTTCCGCAGCAACCAGTTTGCGGTGCCCGAAATTTATTTCACCTTGGAGCGGTGATAAATTTCGACCGCTGCACCAATATTTGCTCCCTCAATCTGCCACAGGCAGCGGTCGCAAATATTGCCACCAAACTGAGCCACACCTCGATATATATTAAGTTTTGAAAAACTTTAAAATAAAGTTAAAACCCGAGGGACGCTCTGCGTTCCGCAGCAACCAGTTTGCGGTGCCCGAAATTTATTTCACCTTGGAGCGGTGATAAATTTCGACCGCTGCACCAATATTTGCTCCCTCAACCTGCCACAGGCAGCGGTCACAAATATTGCCACCAAACTGAGCCACACCTCGATACATATTAAGTTTTAAAAAAACCATAAAGCGATATAAAGTAAAGGTAGACGCGCTGCGTTCCGCAGCAACCAGTTTGCGGTGCCCGAAATTTATTTCACCTTGGAGCGGTGATAAATTTCGACCGCTGCACCAATATTTGCTCCCTTAATCTGCCACAGGCAGCGGTCACAAATATTGCCACCAAACTGAGCCACACCTCGATATATTAAGCATTAATATTTCGTACAGATTATTATATAGATTTTTGGCGCAAAAGTCAAGTTTATTTAAAAGGATTTTTTAAATAATTATTTTTTTCAGGCTTTTTTCATATATATTAACCGGAGTGATATTATATGAAAAAGGTATTATTTATAAAAAATGCAATGATTTTAACCGTTACCGCCTTAATTTTGCGGGTGATAGGTATGGTGTTCAGGGTTTGGCTTGCCGGCAGTATCGGTGCTGAGGGAATGGGACTTTATCAAGTGATTTTTTCGGTGTACATTCTTGCCTCTACCTTTGCAACAACGGGAATTTCTACCGCCGTAACCCGCATTGTTACGGGAAGGCTTGCGGTTGGTGATAAGCAGGGCGCCCGCCGCACCCTTTATATGTCATCATTTATATGCTTTATTGCCGCCCTTTTTACAACCCTTATAATAGTGACCTTTGCATCACCCATTTCCAGATACCTTATAGGAGATGTGCGGGCAGAGCTTAGTCTTAAAATTTTGTGCCTTGGTCTGCCCTTTATGGGAGTTTGCTCTTGCATCAGGGGGTATTTTCTTGCTCGTAGATATACCCTTCCCCCGTCGCTTTGCCAGATTGCTGAACAGCTTGCAAGAATGGCTATAATTGTTCTGCTTATTAATAAATATGCCCATCTAGGGCTTTCTGTTACCTGTGCCGCCGTTTTGCTTGGTGACTCTGCCGCCGAGGGACTAAGCTGTTTGCTTATGTGGATTTTCTACAAGCTTGATTTTAAAAGATTACGCCAAAAATCGGCATCCGATATGAAAAAAAGAGCCTCTCTTTCTGAGCTTTTGCGCATTTCGGTACCCATTTCGGCGGGTAGATACCTGCACACCGCCCTTCGCACCGCCGAAAGCCTTATAACACCTTCCTGCCTTTCAAAATATTCCGGCTCGGGAGTCGCCGCGCTGGAGCAATTTGGTATGATAAAGGGTATGGCGCTACCCATTTTACTGTTTCCCGCATCTCTGCTTTCATCTGTATCAACTCTTTTAATCCCCGAAATAACTCAATCGGTGGCAGAAAAAAACAACAGGTCGGTTGAAATGGCGGTGGAAAAGGTTTTTTCGGTAACATCAGTAGCATCCTTTTTAATAGCCGCGGTATTTTTTACTGCCTCATACCCGCTGGGGCAGGTGGTTTACGGTAGCGATGGCGTAGGCTACCTTATAAGAGCCCTTTCTCCCCTCATACCCTTTATGTACATAGATTTAATTGCCGACGGAATTTTAAAGGGGCTGGATGAACAAACCTTTCTTTTTAAAATAAATGTTGTCGATTCCTTTGTAAGGGTAATTTTGGTGCTTTTGCTGGTGCCCCGTTTTGGTATGCTTGGCTTTTTGGGCGTTATGGTGTTCAGTAATTTGTTCACATCTGTGCTTGCCCTTTTAAAAATTCTAAAAACTACCCGCATTTCTTTTAATTATAAAAAATATTTTTTTCTGCCCTTGCTTGCCGCCTGCAGCTCGGCTATGATTTCTGATTGGATTTGCCTGCCTGCAAAGCAACACCACATTTTGTATATTGTATTAGTTGCTGTAAGCATAGGTATACTGTATTTTGTTTTAGTAACCTTATTTGGTGTTGTGAATATTAAAAATTTAATGCCAAAAAAGTGCGTATTTAAAGAAAAAAAGTCGAAAACGGTTTAAATTTTCGGCATTTAATAGAAAAATTTTAGACTTCCAAAAAAGGGTGAAATGTTATAAAATAAATTTAGATAATATCTTATAAATATCATAGGGGGATATTGCAGATATTTAAAGAAAAAAAGAGTAGGGAGAAAACTATGAAAAAATTATTAGCACTTTTATTGGTATTTGTATTAACATTTGGCGTTGTAGCGGGTTGCTCGCCAACAAATGATGATGTAAACACATCATCATCCACATCCTCTGACGATGTATCTTCAGAGGAGCCAAGCAGTGAGCCTGAGGATCCTTCCTCAGAGGAGCCCAGCAGTGAACCTGAGGACACTGCCGAGGATCCCGTAGAAGACGAGGACCCTTATGAATATGAGGAAGAAGAACCCGAGCCTTCTGTTCCCCTTACACCTGAAGAAGAGCGACTTGCCGCTATGCTTGCAGGTCAGGATGAAGAACTTAACAAGGATGCCCTTTATCGCGAGGGTAACCTTACCCGCATAGCAAAGGCTATGAGAAAATCCAAAAGTGGAAAAACGGTTAAAATTGTTTGCTACGGTAACAGTATAAATACCGCTCACAATTCCGATGCCGGTATGGCTGATGTTACTTATGTTAATCTTTTGCAGGATTGGTGGTATGCCAATATAGGTCCTTGTGAGGTTATTGGAGCCGGCGGTGAAAATCTTACCTCAATAAATGCGTCTATGCGTATAGAGCATGATGTTCTTCAGTATGAGCCTGATATTGTATTCCTTGATTTTGCCGTTCAGGATAATATTCAGGCTATGGCAAAAACAAATTCACAGGCTTACGATAATATTGTTCGCCGTATTTTACATTCTAAAACTGCCCCTGCAGTTGTTACCTTGTTGCTTACCGGCGCTGAGCAGAATTCGTACACTATGAATCCCAGAAATGCTAACATTATCAGCACTGCAGCAAAGCAGGAGAAGGAAATAGCCGAATACTACGACCTTCCTGTTATTGATTTTGAAGCTGCCGTTTGGGATAATATGGTTGAGCTTGTTCAGGTAAAGGAAACCGGTGATATTCCCCTTCTTTCCTGGTATGATGTTTCTAATAATAATGTAAGTATGAATGATACCGGTCATTTAGTTCTTAACGGAACAATTACCGGCTTCTTGGATAAGGTTTTGAAAAAGCTGGATAAAATATCCACTAAAGACCCCAAATATCCCACCGAGGGCTTTTATGGTATAGATAAATATATGAACGGCTCCTTCTTGTCCGTTGGTGATATTGTTGAGGGTAAAGCTAAAGGCTATGCATTTGACCTTGATAGCGAAGACCTTAAAAAATATGAGTATTTTTATTCCGGCTCATCTTCCTCTGATACATATCGTCCTTACATCACCACCTATCGTCATTTTATTCCCACATCAAATGATGAAGAAGAGCTTAAATTAGAAGAAAATCCCGCCTACCTTAACCTGACAATACCTGAGGTTACAAATAACGATACATACTTTATGGTATGTTCCAACAAATCAGCTTCCTCTAACAGTGCTTCTAAAAAAATTACTTTTGCAGGTGTGTCTATTTTATGCTATGATGCCAATGGCAATCTGCTTACCAACACCAAAGCACCCATTGGTCTCTATGAAGAAGCAACAGAGCTTGGCAGAACCTCCGCAGTTAAGATTGCAAAGGGCACTACCAGAGTAGAATTTAAAATCTATATAAAGCAAGGCGTTGTTAGATTACTTGGTATTGGAAATCTTAATACAAATTCGTAGAATTTAAAAACAAGCGGCAGACTTTTTAGCCTGCCGCTTATTGTTTAATTTTTTTAGGCTGAAGTGGTGGATTTTTCGGTCAGGCTGATTTGAGTTTTAATAAAACCAAACAAATAATAGAATAATAAAAATGGGAGTTTATTTTTAAATGGTTGAGCTTGGTAATGATTGGGATGAAATTTTAAAAAAAGAATGGACATCTCCTTATTATATTCTGCTTAGAAAATTTTTGAAGGAAGAATACAAAACAAAAACAATATATCCCGATATGTATGATATATTCAATGCCCTCAGATACACCGCTTTTAAGGATGTAAAGGCGGTTATAATCGGGCAGGACCCATATCACGGCGCGGGACAGGCTCACGGTCTGTGCTTTTCTGTAAAAAAGGGTGTAGATATACCCCCCTCACTTAATAATATTTATAAGGAGCTTAAAAGCGATTTGGGTATAGAGCCACCCGATCACGGCTATCTGGAGGATTGGGCAAAGCAGGGCGTTTTAATGCTTAACACCGTACTGACCGTAAGGGCGGGGCAGGCGGCAAGCCACCGCGGAAACGGTTGGGAACGCTTTACCGACCATGTTATTGAAAAGCTTAATGAAAAGCAACAGCCTGTAGTGTTTTTGTTGTGGGGTCGCCCCGCGGCAGAAAAGGCAAAAATCATAACCAATCCCATTCACCTTAAATTAGAGGCGCTCCACCCCAGCCCACTTTCGGCGCATCGCGGTTTTTTTGGATGTAAGCATTTTTCAAAAGCAAACAAATTTTTGGTGTCAAAGGGAATAGAACCAATAAATTGGCAATTAAAGCCATAAAAAATTGAAAAATCTATTGAATAAATTAAAGGTTTGTTATATAATAAATATGATTTTTTGAAAATTAAGGAGTTAGAAATTATGTTTGAAAACTTAATGGACACAATTGGTTTTGTTTCTCAGTCTGACCCCGAAGTCGGCGAGGCAATGAAAAAGGAGCTTGAGCGTCAGCAAAGAAATATTGAGCTTATTGCTTCTGAAAACTTTGTTTCCCCTGCTGTTATGGCGGCTATGGGTTCGGTTCTTACTAATAAATATGCAGAAGGCTATCCCGGCAAGCGTTATTACGGCGGTTGCTACTGTGTGGATGTTGTAGAAGATTTAGCAAGAGAGCGTGCTAAAAAGCTTTTTGGTGCCGACCACGCCAATGTTCAGCCTCATTCGGGCGCAAACGCAAATATGGCGGCTTATCAGGCGCTTGTTAATGTTGGTGATACCATTATGGGTATGAATCTTGCCCACGGTGGTCATCTTACCCACGGCTCACCCGTAAATGCATCGGGTAAGAACTATAACTTTGTTTCTTACGGCGTTTCGGATGACGGATATATTGATTATGATGAAATGCGCAGAATTGCCAAGGAATGTAAGCCAAAGCTTATTGTAGCAGGCGCATCGGCATACCCCAGAGCCATTAAGTTTGATGTTATTGCCGACATTGCAAAAGAGGTTGGCGCACTGTTTATGGTAGATATGGCTCACATTGCGGGTCTTGTTGCCGCAGGACTTCACCAAAGCCCCGTACCTTATGCAGATGTTGTTACCACCACAACACATAAAACTCTTCGCGGTCCCCGCGGTGGTCTTATTCTTTGCAAGGCAGAGTTTGCCGCCGCTATTGATAAGGCTGTTTTCCCCGGGAGTCAGGGCGGCCCCTTAGAGCATGTTATTGCCGCTAAGGCAGTTTGCTTTGGTGAGGCTCTTACCGATGAGTTTAAGAATTATCAAAAACGAATAGTTGAAAATGCCGCCGCTATGGCAAACCGTTTTATAGAAAACGGTATTAATCTTGTATCGGGCGGTACAGATAATCACCTTATGCTTTTAGACCTTGTTGGTACAGGCATTACAGGTAAGGAGTTAGAGCATCGTTTGGATGAGGTTTATATTACCGCAAACAAAAACGCAATCCCCAATGACCCCGAAAAGCCATTTGTTACCAGCGGTGTAAGAATTGGTACCCCCGCCGCTACTACCCGCGGTATGGGTGTTGAGGAAATGAAGCAGATTGCCGATTTCATTACCCTTGCTATTCGCGATTTTGATGCAAACGCAGATAAAATCCGTGAGGGCGTAGCCGAAATCTGCAAGAAGTTCCCCTTATATAAATAGTATTAATTTCATTTATAAATAGGTAAAAGCGAGGTGATTTTTTCACCTCGCTTTTTGTATGATATTTAGTTTTTAAGTAGGGGAGAGCATTGCTCGCCCGCATAAATTGCACAAACCTTTTTCGGGCGATTAATAATCGCCCCTACTATACAATTTCTAAATTTTCAATACCATATTTTAAAATTAAATTGATTAATTCGTTTCTTGAATAATTGCTCTCCTTAGCAATTTTATCCAGTTCATTTAATATATCTTCTTTTATGCGTATTGAAATAATTTTACTGCCGTCTTCTCCACGCCTTTTAATTTTAAGTGGTTCTTTGCTCATTGTCTTATCACCTCTTAATATATTTTAATATTGACAAATAATAAAAAATATAGTACAATATTATTGCAAAGTGTAATACATTTTGTAATACTTGTAAAAAGAGGTATGTATATGAGCGAAACAAATACTAACCAGGAATTGAATGCTGTGGAAAATGAAGCTCTGGATAGAATGAGCAATGGTCTCAAAGAAATATGGAAAATTATTATTTTCTGCTGTATTGGTTGGCTGCTTATTACCGTTGGTTTAAAAATCACACCATTTCTTGCTATTGCAGGCGCCCTTGTAATTTCAGTTCCATCGGTAATTTGTGTAAGGCGTTATGGTTTTAAGAACATATTTAATTATGATTACCAAATTGTTACAACATACGCCGACGGGCATAAAACATATAGCGCTGATTTGGGTGGCAAGCTTGGATTAATGGTAATACAGCTTTTTCTAACCATTTTTATAGGCGTAATTCTCACTCCCATAAGATATATTGCCTACTGCATACAGTTCAATAATAACTGCAAAAAGCTCAATTGGAAACCGGAATTTAAGTTAGGAGTTCTCTTTCCAACCGTTGTTGGTATTGGTGTGTTTGTGCTGGGTTTAATTTTAGCATCTGTACTGTAAATTTTTTAAGAGTAAAATTATAAAAAATCTGCAACGAAAGTGTAAATCTTTGTTGCAGATTTTTTATAAAACTCATAATTTATTAATACTTTGGTGCATAAATTGAATTTATCCCTTGCTCGCCCCAATATGTAAGGCTTTCACCCTTTGCAGTAAGAACTATGTTGTTAGCTTTAACACTGAATGAATAATCAACAGGTTGAAACTCGCCTAGCGGTACAAGATGAAGTACAGTCCCATTTGATGTTGTTTTAAATGAAAGTGCACCGGGCAAGCTGCTGTAAATGTTAAAATATTCAAGTTTACCGTTTTGGAATACCGACAAGGTAAAAGTAAATATACCGGAAGTAGGTCCGGGACCAATAAAACAGTCTTCGTCGGTTCCGTCACCATCAATATCAAAAATTGCTTTATCCCCAAAGTTAATAGATTTAGTTTTTTCTGAACTAACCGTAATATTCGCAGGCTCATTGGCGCCGCCAATTTTGGAAATATCGCCCTGTTTAACAAGCTTAATGCTATAATCGGTCGAAACCATTTGCAAACCGTCCGATTGCTTTAAATAAATCTCAAATTCAGCCGATGCTATATCGCGGGAAATACACTCAAATACTATGGTACAACTGTGCAATTGGACTTTATTGTTGTAAATAGCTAAGGTCACTTCGGATTTTTGGGGGATTTTGTCGGTTGCCACTTCCCTTGGTGACCAATATACAGCTTTACCCTTTTCAAACTGCAATTTTGTACCGTATGGCTGACCGTCTGCCTCAAGTTTGTAAAGCTCTCCGCCGATGCAGGCGGCATCAATATGAGTATAGTCAAAATCGGGCAATAAACCTTTAAAAGAGTAACCCGTAAAGCTTAGCATTGGCTGATAAGACCAGCTGATTTTTTCGGCATAAGATGCAAAATATTCCTTTGCGGCATTTTCGCAAAATGCTTTTTGCTCGGCAACATATCTTTGGGAGTCAAGCGCTTTACCGTGCAAATGCCAAGGAAATTTTTCCTTAATATCCTTTTCATAGTAACTGCCGTCGCGAGGCTCCCAATATTCTACAAGTTCATAATGTTTGTGAGCGCCCGTTTGTTTTGCAGTAATAACGGTTGGTATGTGAACGCCCGTTTCTAAATTTATCTCGCCGTTTTTATAGCTGTATTCGTTATACATTACCCACATATATACAGTTGTTTCTTCTAGTGATTCATCAACACCAAGCACCTTTTGGCTTATTGCAATAAAATTACCGTCTGTATGCTCATTGCTGTAATGATGCTCTGAAATTTGCATATCAAGAAATACTGCCAGCTCATCATCTATTGAAGTTTTTGGATTTGTTAAAAAGCATACCGCAACGGCAATACTTGCAATAATAGCTGCAGCAACAATCCAAAAGGCGGGTTTTTTATAATTCAGCACCGATTTTACCCTGCTTTTTACACCCACCTCACCAAAGGCAACAGGGCAGGCAGAAATCGTCTTGCGGGAAATACTGCAATTTATTAAGGCATTTGAATAAGGCTTTTTAATTTCCGTTCCCATATCATTAATTACCTTTTCATCGCAGGCAAGCTCAATATCCTTGCAAAGCAAAATGTAGGCAAGCCATAAAACAGGATTAAACCAATATACCGTCAAAAGCATAAAACCAAGCGGCTTCCACCAATGGTCGCGCCTTTTAAGGTGAGCCCTTTCGTGCGCCGTAACATATTCAATATCCTGCTCATTTATATTTGATGGCAGATAAATACGGGGGCGCACAACTCCAAGAATAAAGGGTGTATCTATACGGTCGCACAACCAAATATTATCCTTATACGGTACGGCTTCCCTTACCTTGCTATGAAGTCTTAAATATGAAACAACAGAATATACAATCATTGCCGCTATTCCAACAATCCAAATAACAGAGGCTATAAAAATAACTATCTGCATTGGGTTAACGCTTGCCCCCGCCTCAGGCGCCAAGCTATTAGAAATAATAGGGTTTACGGTTGAGTTTAAAATGGATACTCCGCTGTGAATTGCGGGGGATTTAGAATAAATAATATCCTGCGGCAGTGTTTCGGCGCTTGGAATAAGGCTGAATATACTTTGGGCAGAAAAAGGGCAAACAAGCCGCACTCCCACCAATGCCCACATAAACACCACAATAGCTTTTGGAGCCTTTTTAAAAATCAAACGAAGTACAACTATTGCAAGCACAAGCCAGCCGGCAGTTATGCTCATATTAAATATTTTTAAAAATACAGCCTCCATTGTTAATCCTCCTCATATTCGGCAACCATCTTTTTAAGATGCGCTACCTCTTCGGGGGATAGATTTTTTCGTGCAGTAAAGGCGGTTAAAAAGGCGGGCAAGGAGCCTGAAAAGGTTTCTGCAACAAACCTTTCGCTTTGTACAGAATAAAACTCTTTTCTAGAAATAAGGGAAGTAACGGTGCCCTTGTTATTTTGAAAAATACCCTTATCGCAAAGCCTTTTTAAAACGGTGTAGGTGGTGGATTTTTTCCATTTAAGCAGTTCCTCACTTCTTTTGGCAAGCTCGGTAGAGGAAACAGGCTCATTTTCCCAAATAATATCGGCAAATCGGGATTCAATAGCTCCCATCTGATAATCGTTCATAATGCACCTCCAATTATTCTACATTCTGTAGACCAATTTTATTCTACACCGTGTAGACCGTTTTGTCAATAGTTTTTTAAAATATGTTCAATAAATTAAATTCCCCCTTAAACTGCCGTAATGCATTACAGCTTTTTAGTAGGGGGAAATTAATTTTAAAATATGTTATTATAGCTCCAAAACCAAAAGGAGTGAAAATAATGTACACAAATGATGGGTTTATAAAGCTGCCAAGAAGCATTTCAAGCTGGCGGTGGTATACCGACGGAAATATTTTAAGGCTCTATATTCACCTTTTTATAAAAGCCGCTTATAAGCAGGGGGAATGGCGAACCGAAAAAATTGAAAAAGGTCAGGTTGTAACAAGCCGCAAACGATTGTCATTAGAGCTTAATATGAGCGAGAGTATGGTAACCAGAATACTTAAAAAGCTTGAAAGCACAGGCGAAATTAAACTGAATCCGAACAACAAATACACCGTAATAACCCTTTTAAAATGGGCAGAATATCAGGAAACTGATTATTTTTTTACAAGCAACCGAACAACAAGCGAACAGCAACCAAACGGCAAGCGAACACATACAAATAAAGAAAATAAAGTAAATAAATTAAATAAATCTAATGGCGCGCCCGCGCGCGGAAGAGAGAAAAATAAAAAAGCTTCAAATTTTGATTTTGCCGAAATAAATCGCCTTATTGAAGAGGGGCTGATGTAGGTATGAGTCGCTCCGCTCAGGGCTTATAAAACTGTCTTAAATGCTTTATTATTCTCTTTGCAGAGGGGTCATCCACCTCTAAAAAGCTTTTTGCCTCATTTATATCGGGCAGATAATGCGCATCCGATGAGGAAAGTATGGTGCAATCGCCAAAATAAGGGTGGGCGGCAGTAAGGACATCAAGCTTTGATAAATCGTGAACCTCTGCCAGCTTAAAGCTGCTGTCGGGCGGTACGAAACCAAGGTTGGATATAAGCGAGTTTGCGTTTTTATCCACATGGGCAGGGTAGGCAATTCCGCCAAGCTCATAAACGGGGGCAAAAACATCCTCAAAGGAGATATTTGCCGCATTTATAAGCAAAAATTCTTCCTCGCCCAGAATTTTATCGGTTGCATCCATTAAATATTGATTGCCGAAAATCGAGGGGTTGTTTTTAATTTTTTGCAGTCTGGAATAGACATACTCCCCCCATTCATTTGCCGATTTTTCATCGGCAAAAAGGCATACAGTATGAACCTCTTCGTCGGTGGTAAGCTCCATTCCGTAAAGCACCGTAATTGCATACTGCTCGGCGGCATTTTTAAGCGCCGTACAGTTTTTTACGGTGTTGTGGTCGGTTAAAGCAATTGCGTTAAGACCGTTAATAAACGCCATTCCCGCAATGTTTGCGGGGGTCATATCGTTATCCCCGCAGGGCGAAAGGCAGGAGTGAAGGTGAAAATCATAATAAACCTTTGGCATTAGTTTATTTCCTTATAAATTTCAAGTGCGGTGTCAAAAACAGGCTTTTGGCTTAAATATATGTTAATGCCGTTTTCCTCGGCTCTTTTAACGGCATTTTCATCCGGCTTTACACCGTCGGCTAAAACAATTGCGCCAATTTCGGCAAGGGATGCCACCGCAACCGAGTTCATATTGCCCATTACCGTTACCCAGGCACAGCCCGCAGGCGCCTTGCCCATAACAACGCTGAGCAAATCGCAGGAGTATACGGTGGTTATTTCATTTTCGGGGGCACCATCTACCGAGATATTAAGCCCGAGCTTTTGCGCCAATTCCTTAGCTTTCATAAAAAACACATCCTTTAGGGTGAAATTTAAGCTTTTTACACTAATAATTATACGACCTGAGGGTTAGGTTTGTCAACCGCCCGCTTTCTGAATTGCAGGGGCGAAAGACCTGTGTTTTCCTTAAAAAGTCGCAAAAAGTTGGAGTGTGAGGTAAAGCCACATTCGTTACATATATCTAAAATTTTAAGATTTGTGGAAATAAGCAGCTCCTTAGCGTAGGAGATTTTAAGCATATTAAGGTAATCGCAGTAGGTGGTTCCCAGCTCCTTGTGGAAGGTGGCGCTGAAATGACTTGAGTTATAATGGGCGATTTTTGCCACCTGCGAAAGCTTAGGGTTTTCCCTGAAATGCATATGAATATAAAGCAGTGCCGCCTGAATGGGGCGCTCATTTGCAAAGGTATTGCCCGCGCTTTTGGGCGCCATTTTTAACACCCTTAAAAATATACAGTGTATAAGGTGCCTTATGTAATGAAAATCGGGATTTTGGGCTTGGTTTTCTGCCATACAAAGGCGATAAAGCATTTCAAAGGTGTGGGCTTCAGTTTCTGTAAGATTAAAAAACAGATTATTGCAGGCGGTTATTTTGGTGAGCATATCCTCACTTAAAAGCTTATCATCCACCATAAGATTTAAAAGGTGCAGGTTCCCCGTTGGCAATACCTGATGAAAATCCGTAAGCCGCATTACCGAAAGACAACCGCGATTAAGCTTGTTTTTTTGTCCGTTTAAAAGCTGTTCGCCACTACCCGAAAGAATAAGCTCCAGTTCCAGATAATTATGCCAATGAAGCGAGCTTTTGGTGGTTACAAAACGCTCATTAACGGCAATGCCCGTTCCCTTTTTTACTTGGTCCTGCAACAAAAATTTTTCTAATCCTTGATTTTTCATAAAATCACCTTCTTACTAAATTTTATCACATTGTTTTTTGATTTTCAATAAAAAGCCAAAAATAATAAGACTTTTTCTAAAAATATTGCAACACAAAGGCATATATTTATGATAGAATAAAGTAAACTGATGAAATATTATTTTCAGGAGGTATGTTTTTATGAATTTAAACGGCAATGTAAATTTAAACGGCAAATGGAAGCTTTATTATGCTCCTCAGGGGGAGAGAAAAATCTCAGCTGTGGGTGAGCTTAAAAATAGCGGTATTCCCTTTTTAGATGCCACGGTTCCCGGAAATGTGGAGCTTGATTTATCGGCGGCGGGTATTTTGCCTGAGGACCTTTTCAAGGGTATGAATATTTTAAAGGCAGAAAAATATGAAAATTACGAGTGGTGGTATGAAAAATCCTTTACCGCCCCTGCCGCTCCAGACGAAAATCAAAAGGTAATTCTGCATTTTGGCGCGGTGGACTGCTTTGCCGATTATTACTTAAACGGTGAAAAAATAGGGATAAGCGACAATATGTTTATCTCCCACGATTTTGATGTAACAGAAAAAATCAAGTACGGCGAGGAAAACACCATAGTTGTACATATTTCATCGGCAGTTCTGGCGGGTGCCGCTCAGGAAATTGAGCCAAATATGGCGGCATATAGCTGGCATCCCACAACAGTTGCCCTTAATGTGCGCAAGGCTCCCCACTCCTACGGCTGGGATATTATGCCAAGAGCGGTAAGCGCAGGTATCTGGCGCCCCGTAGAGCTTCAGTACAAAAACAAATATGACTTCCGCTACCTTTATTTCAGACTTAATGGCTTTGATGACAGTAAGGGCTATGTTTCTATGATGTATGACAGTGATATTCAGCCCGAATATGCCTTTAAGGACCACCATATTCACATTTTTGGAAGCTGTGGTGACAGCACATTTGATTATAAAACCGATGAAATTATGATGCGTAAAACAGGCGCAGGCATTGTAAGATTTGATATTCCCAACATTAAGCTTTGGTGGCCCAAGCACTACGGTGAGCCTAATCTTTATGATATTACGGTAGAGCTTATTGGTCAGAACGGAGAAATTCTTATAAGCAAAACCGTTCGCCGCGGCTTCCGCACACTGGAGCTTTGCCACAGTGAGATTGTAGAAAAGGATGGCTGCTTTGAGTTCAGGGTAAACGGCAAGCGCATTATGGCAACAGGTACAAACTGGGTGCCTATGGATGCCTACCACAGCCGTGATAACAGCCGCTATGAAAAGGCTCTTCAAATGGCAGACGATTTAGGCTGTAATATAATCCGTTGCTGGGGAGGTAATGTTTATGAGGATCACGATTTCTTTGATTACTGTGATGAGCATGGTATGATGGTTTGGCAAGATTTTGCAATGGGTTGTCAAATGTATCCCCAAAATGAAGGTTTTATGAAAAAACTCCAAACCGAGGCGGAATGGGTTGTAAAAGAGTTAAGAGACCACCCATCTTTGGTGCTTTGGGCGGGCGATAATGAAATTGACTCTATGCTGGCTATGTCGGGCGGCGTTGACCCCGCCATAAACCGCCTCACCCGTGAGGTTCTGCCCAGAGTGGTAGAGCGGCTTGACCCCTATAGACCCTACATTGCATCCTCACCCTATATATCCACTAAAGCATTTAATATGGGCGATAACGCACAGGGCAGTCAGAACTATCCCGAAGACCATCTTTGGGGACCCAGAGATTATTTCAAAAGCGATTTTTACCTTAATGCAAAGGCATATTTCGTAAGTGAAACGGGCTACCACGGTTGCCCCAACAGGGAGTCTATTGAAAAATTTATTGATGAAGATTTTGTATGGCCTTATCAGAATAACAGGCAGTGGAATCTTCACTCCTCTGACCAAAAGCATGAGGGTGTATGGGATGGCAGAACAATGCTTATGCACCGTCAGGTAGCACAGCTTTTTGGCGAAGTACCAACCAATATGGACGATTATATTTTAGCATCACAGATTTCTCAGGCAGAGGCCAAGAAGTTCTTTATTGAGCATATGCGCGCTAAAATGGCTCGTAACGGCGGTATAATCTGGTGGAACCTTATTGACGGTTGGCCACAGATGTCGGATGCTATTGTAGATTATTATTACAGCAAAAAGCTTGCTTATGATTATATTAAACGCTCTCAGCGTGGCTTTATGATTATGCTGGATGAAATGTCCAACTGGCGCCATAATGTTATTACGGCAAACAGCACCCTTAATGCCGTAAAGGGCAGGGTTAAGGTGTATGACCTTGATTCGGGTGATGTTTATTTTGAAAAGGATTTTGAGGCAGGAGCAAATTGCAACACAAATCTTGGCAGCTTTGAGCTTATGCACTCGGCAAAGGGTATGTTTATTATTGAGTGGAGTCTGGAAAGCGGTGAAAAATACTTTAACACCTACCTTTACGGACACCCCGGCTATGATTTAGAGCAGTACAAGGGTTGGCTGGATAAGATAAATAAAATGTAGGATTATAGCGGCGTTTACACAATTTATATTTATTATTAAATCACTGATTAGGAGATAAAAAATATGACCTTGAACGGAAAATGGAATTTGTACTATTACCCTGCATATGAACAAAAAATAAACACTGTTGAGGAGCTTAAAAATGCCAATCTGCCTATGGTGGAGGCAACCGTTCCCGGCAATGTGGAGCTTGATTTATCGGCGGCGGGAGTACTGCCAAAAGACCTTTATATGGGCGAAAATATCCGCGAGGCGGAAAAATTTGAAACCTATGATTGGTGGTATGAAACCGAATTTGACGCCCCCAATGCGCCAAGTGAGGATGAAAAGGTAATTCTGCATTTTGGCGCGGTGGACTGCGTTGCAGAATACTTTTTAAACGGTGAAAAAATAGGTGAGAGCGACAATATGTTTATCTCCCACGATTTTGATGTGGCAGATAAAATTAAATACAACCAAAAAAACAGCCTTCATGTGCATATATCCTCTGCCACTATTTATAACGCATCCTTTGATTTTGAGCTTAGTATGGCAGAGCATGTGTGGCGGCTTACCACAATGGGCATAAATGTGCGTAAAGCACCCCACTGCTTTGGCTGGGACATTATGCCAAGAGCGGTGAGCGCGGGTATATGGCGCTCGGTGGAGCTTCAGTACAAAAAGAAATATGACTTCCGTTACCTCTACTTTAAGCTGCAGTATATGGATGGCAACAAGGGCGTTATTGGTATGCTTTTTGATTCTGACCTGCCGCCAAAGTATGTTTTTGATGACATAACCTTTAAAATCAAGGGTAGCTGCGGAAAAGAGGAATTTACCCATCTGGTTACAAGAAAAACGGGTTCGGGAAAATTCTTATTTAACATACCGGAAATTAAGCTGTGGTGGCCAAAAAACTACGGCGAGCCTAACCTTTATACCATTACTGTGGATGCCTACGGCAGTGACGGTAAGCATCTGCTTAGCAAAACCGTTCGCCGCGGCTTCAGAACTGTGGTTTTAGACAGAACCGATGTTACAGGTCCCGACGGTCGCTTTAACTTTGTTGTAAACGGAACAAAAATTATGGCGGTTGGTACCAACTGGGTGCCTATGGATGCCTACCACAGCCGCGATAACGCCCGCTACCAAAAGGCTTTGGAGCTGGCAAACGACCTGAACTGCAATATAATCCGTTGTTGGGGCGGCAATGTTTATGAGGATCACGAATTTTTTGATTTTTGTGATGAACACGGCATTATGGTGTGGCAGGATTTTGCTATGGCTTGCCATGTTTACTGTCAGGATGATTGGTTTAAGGATAAAATCAAAAAAGAGGCTGAATGGGTGGTTAAGGAGCTAAGAGATCATCCATCCCTTGTTTTGTGGTCAGGCGATAATGAAATTGACTATATGTACGCTCTGGAGAATTGGGATCCCAACATAAATCACTTAACCCGCGAGGTTTTGCCCCTTGTGGTGGAGCGGCTTGACCCCGATAGACCTTATTTGCCATCTTCACCCTATGTTTCTCCCGAAGCCTTTGCAAAGGGCGGCAATCACGAGGCGGCAGATGTATTCCCCGAGGACCATTTGTGGGGTCCCAGAGATTTTTACAAAAGCAGCTTTTACACCGAATCCAAGGCGTATTTTGTAAGTGAAACGGGCTACCACGGTTGCCCTGCAAGGGAATCTATTGAAAAATTTATTGAGCCCGATTATGTATGGCCTTATTTTGATAACAGCCAATGGACAATACATTCCAGCGATCAGGACGGCAACAACAAAAGGGTTATGCTTATGCACGATCAGGTGCTTCAGCTTTTTGGCGAGGTTCCCGACCGTATGGACGAGTATGTTCTGGCTTCACAAATTTCTCAGGCAGAGGCAAAGAAGTTCTTTATTGAGCGAGTTCGCCTTCGTATGTCCCGTATGGGTGGCGTAATATGGTGGAATCTTATTGACGGTTGGCCGCAGATGTCGGATGCCGTTGTGGACTATTATTACAATAAAAAGCTTGCCTATGATTATATTAAGCGTAGCTCACAGCCATTTATAATTGCAATGGATGAAATGGACCGCTGGGGTCACGATGTTTTGTGCTGTAACGGTACTCTTAATGAGATTTCGGGTAGCTGTAGGGTCTACGATATTGATACGGGCGAGGAATTTTTATCCTGCGATTTTACCGCCGCCCCCAATTCCAACACAATGCTCGGTAAAATAAGGCTTATGTATTCTGAGCAGAGAATGTTTATTATTGAATGGACTGTAAATGGTAAAAAAGCCTTTAACACCTACCTTGCAGGCACACCAAAATATGATTTTGAGCAGTATAAATCCTGGCTTGAAAAGATAAATAAGTTATAAAAATAGCAACAATCAGGGGACGGGGGTTTGAAGTAAAAAGCAAGAGGTAATAGGTAATAAGTGGAATGTTCAAGCCCCTTCTAAACTAACTCAAACCTCCGGTAATTGGCTGGTTGTAGTTATACAATTTAAGTGAATTATAAAGGGAGTTATAATTATGAGAATTGACTGTCATCTTCATACTCGTACAGAATCTAAATATTTTACCGAAAACGGGTTTGACCAAAATGCATTTCTTGCTGATTTAAAAACGGCGGGGATGGACGGAGCCTGCATTTACTCATTAAGTCCTTTAAAATATCCAGATATGCCTTATGAACAAAGAATGCAGTATGCCCTTGATGCCTGCGAGGGCTGTGACACCCTTTTTCCGTTTTTTTGGATAAACCCTACCGAGCCCAATGCTTTAGAGCAGGTAGACGTAGCCTGTGAAAAAGGTTTCGCCGCCTTTAAAATGATACCCAATCATTATAGGGTAGACTGTGAGGAGTCATTGGCAGTGCTACGCAAAATCGCCGAAAAGGGAAAGGCTGTAATGTTTCATTCGGGTATTTGCTGGGATGGTATGAAATCAAGCGAAAACCTTAAACCTATGGTTTATGAAGCACTTTTGGAGATTCCTAACCTTCGATTTTGTCTGGCTCATGTTTCCTGGCCTTGGTATGATGAATGTATTGCCCTTTACGGCAAGGTCAGAGACGCTAAATATTGGCACAGCAGTTGCGAAATGTTTATTGATATTTCCCCTGGCACCCCCGAACCGTACAGAGAGGACGTTTTTAAGAAACTGCTTACCTGCTATGATATGAGATACAATCTTATGTTTGGCACCGACAGTAACACAGGCGGTTATCATATAGATAAAAGTCTTAAATTGCAAACAATCGACAACGAACTTTATGAAAAGTATATTCAAGAAGATGTGGAGGATTACAAAGACCACGTTTACGGTAAAAATCTTCTGCGCTTTTTAGGTATAGAGAAATAATAAAACAGCGGTATAGCTCGAAAAGCTATACCGCTTGTTTGATTTTAGGTGGTTAATTTGGGAGGGGGAGCATTTCTGCACAACTATATTACATTTTGAAGTTTTGTAATGATATACATATTATAATGGCATTCTCCCTAATTTAAATAATATCACATTGCCAAACACCTCGCAAGATGGTATCCTATACAAAACCAACGGTTTTCGGTACTGGCAAAATAAGGCTTATGTATTCTGAGCAGAGAATGTTTATTATTGAATGGACCGTAAAGGGCAAAAAATCCTTTAACACCTACCTTGCAGGCACACCAAAATATTCCCTTGAAAAATATAAAGGCTAGTTGGATAAAATCAGCAGGATGTAAAATGCACAGCCGTGCGATAAATTGTGGGTTGTTAGCCTTCCCCTTGACGGGGAAGGCTTTTTTGTTCGTTAAACATTAATTTATCTGTGACCTTCCGGCCGCGGAACGAAGTTTAGCCATACACACAAAACCTATTCGGAATAAACAGCCCGCGGCTGTAAACTATAATTTATCTGACTAATATTTATAAAAAATAAAAATCTGCAACGAAAGTGGAACTTTTCACACTTTTATTGCAGATTTTAAATTTTATATTATTCTTATTATAACCAAATCACATTAATTGGTTGGTAAAAGCTCGGATAATTTATTGGCAATACTAAATATTTGAGGGGCGCTGGAGCTGTTTTCCACAACTATATAAAATGCGGTTTTAGAGGACTCAATAACGCCTAAAAGCAGTTTGTTTTCTCTTAATCTGCCGTTTATTTCAACCTGAGCAGTGCCCGTTTTTGCATAGGTTATGCGGTCGCTCATTCCCTTTAGGTCATAGTGGTTATCAACCGCCTTTTTCCAATATTCGGCGGTGTCCTCTGCAAGCTCGGGGGACATAAATTCTGTATATTTTGTGGTGGCGGTATGAATAATCTGTTTCTCAGGCTTGGTTTTGTTTGGGTTTGTAATGGATGTTATAAAATGTGGCTCTGCTGCCTTGCCGCCATTAACCACCGCCGCCGCAACCTGCGCCATATGAATGGGATTTACCCTGCTTTTGCCCTGACCTATAAGTCCCCAGATGTTATTAAAGCTTGAAAGATTGGTCATTTCAACGGCAGAGTTTTTTCTGCTTAGTTCATCCATTTTTACGGTAGGAAGCTTTTTGTTATTAACCGAAAAGCCTAATTGATTAAGCAACTCAAGGGATTCGTCAAGGTCTAAGCTCATAATAAGCTGTGCAAAATAGCAGTTACAGCTTTTACCAATGGCCTCAGTAAAGCTGATTTTGCCGTGATAGCCTGTGCAATCTATAACCTTGCCGCTGGAAAGTGTATATGAACCCTCACATTTATATTTTTTATTTTCTTTACCCTGCGCTACTGCCAGAATTGATGTAATGATTTTCATTGTAGAGCCGGGAATATAAACCGAATTCAGGCAACGGTTAATATATTCTGAGTTTTGCTGATTTGGATTGAATTGGGGCAGTGAAAAGGCGGTATAAACCTCACCCGTTTCATAATTGTAGGCAAAGCAACAGCCGTTTTTCTTTTTAAAGAGGTCGGCAAGCTCCTGCTGGGATTCCTCAGACAGCAGGGTTGTTTTCATTATGCGGGACTCCGTTTCAAGGGAGCGGTAGCCAAGCAGGGGGTTAATATCATCCGACATTAATTTGTCTGAATGTTTATTTATAAGGGAGTTTTCTATGGATTCCCCCTGACCTATAAGATTTCCGAAGATTTTATAGTTATTAACCGAGCCATCCTCATAGATTAGCTGGTCAAAACGGTCGGTGATAACCGCCGAAAGATTATTAAAGCCTTTAATATCATCATAGGTTATGTAGTCGACCGCATTATTTACACGAATAACAGAGCCCATAATAATAGACAAAATCAATACCAGCGCCAAAATAACAAACTTCCATTCGCGCTTAACGGATTCTCTTCTTCTGCGTTTCTTTTTGCTGCCTGATACATAGCTTGGTGTGGCATCATCCGAAAGGCTAATTCTTACGATTTTTTCGTCATCTTTTTTTGATTTTTCTGTAATACTGTATTTCATCGACCGCTCACCTCCAATGATTTAATCTGCGGATGCAGGGTTGCCAATACAATTCCTATCATAGCGCAGAAGGAAACAAGGGCTGAACCGCCATCTGAAATAAAGGGGGCGACTATTCCCGTAAAGGGAAGCACATCAACCGAGCCCAAAGCGTTGAGTATTACCTGAACCACCAGCACTATAGAAACCTGCGACGCCGCAAAATAGAACTGCCTGTGGAGTGAGTATTTGCGAACGGGTACAACAATAATAACCGAATAGCAAAGCAAAACAATAAGTAGCATACCCACGCCAAAAACAGCAGTAAGACCTGCTATTGCCATATCGCTGTTTATAGAGAAGATGTTTATAATATAGTTGGAATTTTCCAAGCCTAAACCGCCTAAACCGCCAAAAATTAAGGCTCTGAGCATCTCAGCCTGTTGTCTTTCTGTATTTTCCATTGCATTACCAACATTTTCAATACGCTCGCGAGCGTGGGGGAAAAGCGCCATTGCAACAACAAAGAAGCAAACTGCAAGAACCATTAAAAGAATTACAAGCTTGCGGTTTTCAAAAATTGAAAAGGACATTTTGTTATCCAACTGAAGAAGCAACAGTACAATAACCATTGCAAAAATTACAAGACCTGTACCAAGGTCCTTAAGATAGAGTAAAACCAAGAAAGCCGCGCCTGCGGTGAAAACCGAAACAACAGCTCGCCACATTTTACCGTAGGATGAGGCAAACAGTATAATAAGCAATACCTTTACAAATTCGCCTGGCTGAATTGTTGTGCCGCCAATACTTATCCACAGCATAGAGCCGTTGTACTCAACACCAAACAAAACATTAACCGCCAACAGCATTAAAACTCCAACAACGGGCAAAAAGAACAGTATATCTGCCATTGTGATTTTTTTGAATTTTTTAAGTCTGCGTTTTTTAAGCTTTGCCTCAATATAAGGTGCGCGACGGTATATAAGAAAAAACACAAAGCCAACGAATACAGCGCCCACCAGCATTAAAAGGTCAAACAGCTCAATAGAAAATATTGTGCGGTAGGTTATGCCAATTGCCATTAAAATACCAAATGCCGCCAAAAGCGCGCTTATTTTGGGATAATAGTATCCGCATATTTCTTCCTCAGAGGTGTATATAGACCTTCTGCGGAAGGTGGCGGTTTTTATATACTGAAATGCAGCGGCAACCGTTAAAATACAAACAACAAACGCCATAGAAAGGGTATAGCTTTTTTCACGGTTTTCCAGCATTTTTATGCGGTTTGTATAAAGCTCCACCCTGCCCTTGGCAAATTTTACATTTTCGTTATTTTCATCCAGACCTTCTTTTTCATACTGCTCCAGCGATGCGTTAAAATCGGTTATTCTGCTGTTGCAATCCTCAATACGGGACTTGGTGACGGGGGCAAGCTTGTTTATGGTAAAAAGCATAAGCATAATAACAAAAACAGCCGCCGCTATTAAAATGAAAAAGCCAAATGCTTTGGTTGTTAATTTTTCTGATTTATGCATTATTATCCCCTCCGTCATAAGCAATGGTAAACAGGGTATCACCCATTAAAATGCTATCTCCAACCTGCAAGGCAAGTCTTTTTTTGCCTTTATATGGTCCAATAGCCTTGCTTTTTTTGCAAAATACTGAGGGGGGAGTAGCTTTGGCGGTATCATTATCTGCCATTTCTTTTTCAAATGTGGTTTTACTAATAGCGCGCTCCACAATTTTTTCATCGCGGCTACATACCCAGATTTCAGGCTGCTCCAGACAGCGCACATATAGGCGAAGGCTGGAGTTATAAGGCTCAACAAAAAATTCTGCGGCGGTGGTTTTAAGGTTTTTATCGCCTGTGGGAATGGGAAGATCTACCTGATAGTGACTGTTTTTGTTTTCTCTGCCGCAGGTAATGCTGGTAGAAACAATAGGATATTTAATATCCGGTGCGGTTCCTGTTTTAACAACGGGAGCATCTGCATTGACAGGCATACAGCGTACCTCAATACATATGTTACCAAAGGCAGTTTTTACCTGCTCATTTTGTGATGCCGCCTCATTGCGAAGCTGAGCAAACAAAAGAAGTGACAGTATTAATCCTATAGCTATTATAAGTGTATAACTCAATGGGATTCCTCCTTATCAGATGAACGCCTTTTTCTTTTTGGGAACATTGCCTTAACAGCAACTGCCGCTAAAGCGCCTATTGGCATAGAGAGCAGACCCAACGCCCCAAGCTGGCATATATATGCAATATGCACCTGCGAGCCTTTAAGACCCGCAATGTAATTAAGCCCTAAAAGGTACATTCCTGCTACCATGGCAACCTCCAGCCCAATGCAGAAAATGAACAAATAATAGGGCCAAAGGAGTTTGTTTATTAATACTATTATTCTGTAAATACCAACAATGGGATTTTGGGATTTTTTAGAGGCTTTTTGGGGTTTTCTTGACGATTTTGTCTTTTTCTTGGCTAGAGTTTTTTCTTCCCTTGCCTTTTTTGCAGCCTCAAGCGCCGCCTGCTCCTCGGCTTTTTGAGCGGCTTCAAGCGCCGCCTGCTCCTCTGCCAATCGGGCGGCTTCAAGCGCCTCAGCTACAAGGCGCTTATCAATAATGGGCTGTGCAAATTCGGTAATTACCTCTACTGCGCGGGGCATATGAGAAAGCTCATTTCTGCCCTCAAACAGCTCAAGGATCTGCTCCTCATTAAACCTTTCTTTTTCTATTGCCAACAAAAGAGCCTGTTCACCAATGGCAGTTGCAAGCTCCAAGGGCTTTAAAAGGCCCTTTTCTGCTACCGATAATAAATATTGCCAGTAGCCGGCATAATTATCTGAATTATTAAATAGTGTGAGAAGGGTGTTTCTTTTTTCTTCAGAAAGCTTTATGTAGGCGTCTGCTACCGGCGGAAGCTTACTTGTTAATGAAAATTCATTGCGCAAAAAGCAAAGCTTTTTTACTGCCATTGCGCCATCATAATTGCCGGTTGCAGTAATAACCTCCAAAACATCATTAAGCATAAGCGAAAGGGCAACACCAAAGGTTTCGCGGGCGGCAGATGCCCCAATGTGAAAGGAAAGTAGCTTGCGCATCGGCTTTGGCAGGCTATTAATTATGTAAAAAAGCTTGCCAAAAAGGCATTGCTCTGTACTGTCGCCAAAAAACACCTGTGCCCCAAGCAAGCCGTTTTTTTCAATAGCGGCCTTTGTAGCAAAATATGCAGAGGTAATAAGGGCGCGTTTTTCATTTTCGGTAGTATCCAAAGGTTGGCAATCTATGGGTTGCTCCAATTTTGGAAAATCATACCCATTGCCATACATAACGGCATCTGACTCTTTAATTTTGGTAGCAATATGCTCTGCTACATCCTCTTTAAAAAATTCATCGGCATCCTCGGCAGTAAAAAGCCAGTTTACTGCGGCAAAAAAGCGGCGCGTTTCATCGGCGCTGGTGCAATCCTTATAAATAACCGAAAACAGATACCCGTTGCCAAGGGGGGCAAAACGGTAGCATCTGCGGCCGTTTTTTTCGGTTGAAGGGCCTACAATACCGGTTTTGGTAAACAAATCCTCTACCGGTTGCATATATTCCTTTGGAAATCTGGGATGGGCGCAATAAAGTCCGTATCCGTTTTTACCATTGGAATAAATTATATATTTTTCCACCGGACTTCTCCTTTCAAAAAAACGGGCAGTAAAAGCTTTTAATAATCCTCAATGGGGAATATATCCAGCTTGTTTAAAATCCACAGCAAGGGGTCCATAACATTAATTGAATCCCTGAAATTTACATATTCAGCCCCGTTATCGGTAAAGGGCGCGGTAGCCTTTACTAAAAATCCAACACAGGGCGCCTCGTTTGAAAGGGTTTCTACCATTGGCTTTATTTTTTTAAGCAGGGAGTTTTCCAAAGCAACGCGGGATAACAGTATATCCTTACGGTACATTGCGCCGTTATTTTCGCCAAAGGTATCCTTTGTAAGGCGGGGAATTTCCCCTGAGCTTTCGCGAACCGTAACCTTGAATTTAGGCGGATTTTCAAAATACTTATCTACCTTATTCATTACAAAGGCAATGGGCTTACCCGCCAATAAATTCAGCTCACTGTTTACGCGGTTATAGGTTTCGGCAAGGGAGTATAAAATTCTTCCGGTATCGGGGTTAATTTGATCCTGTTCATTCGGCTCGGTCATAAATACAACGGCATCTACACCGCTAAAGCCAACACCGCCCCTAAAAATATGACCTATGGAATCATCAAACAAATCCTTATTATCAACCGAAAAAAGCTCGCCTGCAAAATCAAGCACCAATATATGGGCAACCTCTACCGAGGGTTCGCCTTGCTCTCTTTTTACAATTTTCATAATTCGGGTATTGCCCAATGATTTAACGGGGGTTGCTTCGGGAAGATAGTCACGGTCATCCGCCAGAGTAACGGCAGATAAAATATATGTGGGAACCCCGCGAGTATTATCCCTTATACTATTAACATAATTCATATTGGGAGCGCAGGAAAGGGCGTGAATCCAACTGGATTTTCCAACCGTTCTTGCGCCGATTACGCCTATAACATAGGTGGGCAAGCTACCCATACCGGGGATTATTTCATTAACATCCGACCATTCCGGCCGTTTTCCCACACAGAAGGGGCAACAACGCTTGAATCTTCTGCTTATTACAGATGTACCTATTTTACATTCAACATTGATATTGTGCTGAAGAACATTTATGCCTCTTCCCTCTTCTACAAGGGTGAAGTCTGCCTCATCGCTTAAATCTTCATCAGCTCCAATAAGATTGGGGGGTGTATACTTAACAACGGCAAAACGACCTCCGAATTTTCTAACCAGCTGAACCCATATATTAAGCTCGCCGTTAAAATAATAGGCGTCAGAGGTAGCGTGACCGCAACGGGTACAAAAAACATAGCCTGCCTGCAACATTATTAATTACCTCCTATCCAAGTAATTGCCAAATGAAAATCCAATTCTGTGGTGGTTGTGCCGTCGGGATTCAATTCACTATCCCAACCATATGCAACAATCAAAGGCTCATCCTTAATAAGCTCTACCTTTTCGGCGCGTTCGTTTTCTGCCTGAGTAGCGTTTAAGGGGGCTATACAAGCCACCACACTTATATGCGCGTGCTTTTCCACCTTTGATACTATTAATTTGCATTTTTCGCCGGTTTGTTCGTTTACAAGATTCAAGCCCGGAAAGCCATCATCCAAATCGTACATAGCCTCCTGAGTGACGCCCTGAGTGCCGTTATTAAAGGCATTTCTTCTGTCAAACACCTGCACTCGCAAGTATGTTTTTTTATTATTATCAAAGGAGTAATCACTGGTTCTTTCCAATTCGCGCAAATTCATAAAGGCGCGGAGCTTTTGCATTACTGTAAGCATATTGGAGGATTTGGTTTTGATTTTGGCTTTTTTGGATTCATTGCCTGCCTTGGAAACACCCGAAGCCTTTTTCAGTGCGCTTTTTCGCAAAGAGCCAATAATAGGGTCAGCCAAATAAGAAAAAGCCCAGATCGCCAAAAAGGCTGTTACCAACACAAAAACAATAATTACAGGGGCATAAAGAAAACTGTATTTTATATCGGGATACCCCAATACACCAACACAAACAATATCCAGCACAATTAAAAATATTGCCCATTTCCAGCATTTGCGCACACGCAGAAAAAAGCGCTGACACTGTGTAAGAAAGCTCAAATAATCCATATAAATATCCACCTTTCTTTAATTCAAAAGCTACTTAATAGGTATACCGCCAATAAAATGAAAGCCTTTACCTTTTTTAAATACTGTGGTAACGGGGGGCGTATCCTCATCAGAGGTGGTATCATCAGGCTTATCCTCGTCAAAATAAACTGTGGTGTACCAGCTTTCGGGGGTGTTTTGTTCATCTTCATTTTTAAAGGTGTGAACATATATTTTAATATTTTCTGTGCCTAATTTTGCGGCTATATCCTCACACGATAAAGAAACACTGCTTGCTATACCGCCCGCGCCATTTACAATAGCTTCAAAATTATGGGTATTTTTTTCATTAGGCGGCACAGGCGCAAAAATATGTATTTCGCCGCTGAATTTATTGCGTATGCTTGCGTTTTCCAAATAGTTTGCCAGATTATCCAGACAGGATTTTAACTCACTTTCGTTCATTTCATCCCATTCGCCGCTTAAAAGGGTGCCGATACGGTCTAAAATCTCTGCCCCCTCAACAGGAGTCAGCGTAAGGGGCGCTGGGTCGGGCTTAAGGGCGGGCGCAGAGGCGTGACAGCTACCGTAATGCAGCATAGCTACCTTGGTATCGGGCGAGGCGTTAAGAACCTTTTCGGCAACGCTTAAATAATTTTTACGGCACAAATCCAAATCAGAGGTATCAATTAAAAAATACATTGTTTTGCTGTTCATTATTTCAATTTCACCATTTTCATTAATCAAATTTTCATAAATTTGCTTTAGTCTTATTTCAAATTCACTAAGCGTCACACGATTTTTAGGGTCTATTGCAGTAGCCGAGCGGAAAAGGGCGCGCACATCGGGGCAAAGGCGCTCAACCGCGCTCCAATTGGCGTTTTTATCGTGACCGTGTAAAACCAGCTCTAACCAGTTATTCTCTTCCTCGCCGCGGTAGGGGTATCTTTTGTTTAGGTTATTGTAAAACTTACTGCATTCATCTGCAATAATAAGGCTGGAATTATTAGAAAGCTTGAATAGCAGGGTAAGGGGATTGCATATTCCATCAAAATTCCATATTTCAAATATTTCTGCCAGCATTGTACCAAGAGCAAAAACATCGGTTTTATCAGAAACACGAAATTTTTCCATAACATCCTCAGGGGCGGTATTGCTGTATGAGAAAAAGCTTAAAAAAGTTCTGTTTTGTTCAATAATGTTTTCGCGGGGAGAAACCTTAACTGTGGGAAAATCAATAAGCCGAATTTTCTTTTTGTTGGCAGTATCATCAATTACCACATTTTTGAATTTTAAATCACGATGCGCCACAACCTTTGATTCGTGCAGGGTTTCATCTGCCATAAGCTGTTTAAGACCTGATATTATTTGCAGCATACAATCAATTTTTGATGCAAATGTGGGAAACGCCTTAACATCAAAAGAGGAATACACAGGCTCCAGCACTGCGCAACGGAAGGTATGGATATTGCCCGTTTGTTCTGTTGGGTTAATATTGCCGCTTCTGATTTTTTCGGACATAAGCGTTGCATCATCATTAAGGGCAATTATCTGCCTTAAATTTTCACCCTCAAAGGGGAAAAAGTCCCAAAAATGGCGGTCCTGCGGATGACTTATATCTCCAATAGGCAAAAATACATTTGCCGCTTTAAGGCAATAGGGCTTATCAAACTCTATACCCTCAGGCAAGGCTTCATTTTTGTGGGCGGCATCCCCGCCTTTGCTGAAGAAGCCCAAATAAACCTTTTTGGGACTACCGTCACTGTGCAACGCCTTGCTTGCTGTAAAATAATAGGTTTTGCCTTTATATTCAAAATTTACATATTGGGTATAATTTTTTGTACCCTGCATAGCAAATCCCCCTTTGTGTGATTTTAATGCTTTTTAATCCTCTTCCTCTTCGGTGCTGTCACCGCGCTCGGTAGAAAGCATATTGTCAAGCTTGCCCTTAACATCCGATATAGCGCCTGTAATGCTTTTGGCGCCTTTTTTTAAGCCTTTTTTACCCTGTTCAAGGATTTTTGTAAGAGCACCCGGCTTTTTGGGCTTGGATTCATCCTCATAATCATAGTCATAAACATCATCTTCATCATACTCCTCTTTAACGGGCATTACAGGAGGAGTTTTTTCTTTTTTAATAAATGAGCCGTCTGAATCACAATCAATATCAAGGGCTTCTGCCAGCTTATCAAGGCTTGGGCGACGCTGAGCAAAAAGCGAAAGACAGCATTCTGCCAAGGAATCGTAATCAGAGTAGTCATCCTCCTTAAAGGGCTCGTTATTAGGGTATTTAAGGCTTAAATACAAATATGCCGCCATAAAAATATCAACAGAAACATCTGATTTTGTCATATATGCATCGCGGGGCATACCAATATATTCACAGTCGGTTTTGTAGGGAAGAGGAAGCAGCTTCATATCCTGCACCAGACCCTCATCATTTAAACGAACATAAACACTTTCAAGGCAAATAAATAAAAGGGGATTATATGTTTTGGCATTAACGGCGCTATTGCTGTATTTAATCAAAAGCTTAATTAGATTACGGAAAATATCCAATGCAAGGTCTGAGGAAAGGGGGGTATCCAGCTGGTTAAGACCCTTCCAATCATCCGAAACATAAAAGGAAAAAACGCCGTATTCTTTTTCTCCAAAAGCCTGATAAAAGGGAAAAACACAGTCGCTGCAATGAAAGCTCAGGGATTTATACTGCTCCTCTAAGGCGCGCAGACCGCGGGGACCCTTATAATCATTGTGAAACTCATTTTTGTTCATAACAACCATAGCGTTTAAAACCGGTGTGGAAACGCCACCAAGCATAGTTTTATCTGCAACCACCTTGCAACCCAGAGGATTACTTTGCATACTGCGAATTTCTTCAATATTCATTATAAAATACCTCCTGATTTTGCCAAAAATCGTGCTAAAATACAATTATATATAATATGCCATCATAATATACTTAATTATAACAATTCCCCCTTAAAAAAGCAATATATTTAAGGTGAAATTAAGCAAATTTTATTGTATAAGCTGTAGTTAATCATTGTAAAAAGCTCTGCGCAATTATTGGGTATATGGTTTTTACACACCGTTTTATATCTTGATAAAAAATATAGTTTTATGTTATAATAATTTTAATAATATCAGTAGCGGGGGGATTATATGCCAAACAGTGATTTTACAATTGAAAACGGTGTTTTAAAAAAGTATACAGGCACAGCCAAAGAGGTTGTTATTCCCTATGGTGTTACCTATATTCCAATCTTCACCTTCAAAGACCATTCGGAAATTATAAATATTTCCATACCAAAAAGCGTTACATATATTGGGCACTGTGCTTTTTCGGGCTGTACCGCCCTTACAAGCATTTCCATACCCGAGGGCATTACAGATATTCCGCCCTCCACCTTTGCTCATTGTAAAGGTCTTAAAAGCATTTATATTCCCAACAGCATTGTTTTTATTGGTAATGCCGCATTTTACGGCTGTGATGAGCTTAAAATTCACGCGCCAAAGGGTAGCTATGCCGAATGGTATGCAAAAGAAAATAACATACCCTTTGCGGTGGAGTAGAGATTAATATTTACTGAAAATATAAATAAAGATAAGAAAGGGGCTGTAAAAAAACAGCCGTGAACGCCAAGCGTTCCCTTTTTGCGGGATGGTTTTAATCTTTAGACTATATCTCGTTCCGCGCCCATAAAGCAAGCGATAAATTGTGGTATGTAAGCACAAATTTGCGGTTTATAAGGCCGTCCGGGGACGGCTAAAAGAAAGCCGCTACTCACCACTAAACTATAATTTATCTGACTAATATTTATAAACATAAAAATCTGCAACGAAAGGGCTTTTCTATCCTTTTATTGCAGATTTTTCATTTTATTTTACACGGATTTTACAAGGATGCGATTACCGATTTTACACACGGAATGTAAAATAATTGTAAAATACAGGCAAAATGCGTTTAAAAAACAGATTATAAAGATAAGAGGTTGTGTAAATGAACATTTTTGATGTACTTACGCTTATAGGCGGATTGTGCTTGTTCCTTTTTGGAATGAACCTTATGGGCGACGCCTTGGAGCGAAGCGCAGGCAGTAAGCTTGAAATTATGATAGGCAAGCTTACCACAGGCAAGCTTGCCGGTTTGCTTACAGGTCTTGGCGTAACCGCTGTTATTCAAAGCTCTTCTGCAACAACGGTTATGGTTGTGGGCTTTGTAAACTCAAAGCTTATGACCCTGAAGCAGGCAATCCATGTTATTATGGGCGCCAATATTGGTACTACCGTTACAGCGTGGATTTTAAGCCTTAGCGGCATTTCGGGCAGTAATATGTTCCTTAAACTGCTTAAGCCATCCTCTTTTACCCCTATACTTGCGCTTATTGGTATTATTCTTGTAATGTTTACTAAAAGCAATAAGAAAAAGGATATTGGCGTGGTTTTTCTTGGCTTTGCCACCCTTATGTTTGGTATGGAAACAATGACCGATGCCGTTTCCGGTCTTAAGGATATTCCCGCATTTGGGGAAATGTTTTTAATGTTCAAAAATCCTATCCTTGGTGTGCTTGTGGGCGCGGTGCTTACCGCTATTATTCAGTCCAGCTCTGCCTCTGTTGGTATTCTGCAGGCATTGGCGGCAACCGGTGCCGTTTCCTACGGTGCGGCAATTCCTATTATTATGGGACAAAACATTGGTACCTGTGTTACCGCAATGATTTCTTCGGTTGGCACAACAAAAAATGCAAGACGCGCGGCACTTGTTCATCTGTCATTTAATGTAATCGGAACAATTGCCTGCCTTGCCGGATTTTCTGTTGTAAAGGCGGCTTTTGCTCCCGCACTTCTTAATGAATCTGCAACCTATGCCGGTATTGCAACGGCTCACTCAATATTTAATATTGTATGCACCTTGCTTTTACTTCCTATGTCGGGACTTCTTGAAAAGCTGGCATATAAACTTATTCCCGATACTGAGCAGGTTGAAAAGGTATCCGAGCTTGATGAAAGACTTCTTTCCACCCCTGCCATTGCTTTGGAATGTGCATACAACCTGACCTGTGATATGGCAAAGGTTGCTACCGATGCCTTGAAAATGGGTGTGGATTGCCTTGCCGCTTATGATAAAACAAAGGTAGAGGCAATTCGTGCCGCAGAGGACAAAACAGATCACCTTGAGGATGTTATTGGCAGTTATCTTGTAAAGCTTAGTATGAAACAGCTTAATGAAAACGAGGGCGCAATGGCATCTATGCTTCTTAAAGCAATCGGTGATTTTGAACGCATATCCGACCACGCCGTAAATATTCTTGAATCGGCAGAGGAAATGCGCGAAAAAGGAATAGTATTTTCTGAGGGCGCAAAGGCAGAAATGGATTCGCTGTGTGCGGCTACCAACGAAATCGTAACGCTATCTTATAAAGCATTTGTAGAAAATAACGCCGAACAGGCAAACCTTGTAGAACCTCTTGAGCAGGTAATTGACAGAATGAAAGAGCTTTTACGCACCCGTCATATTGACCGCCTGCGCATAGGTGAGTGCGGTATTGAGGCCGGCTTTGTCTGGAGCGACCTTATTACCAATATGGAACGAGTTTCTGACCATTGCTCCAACATAGCGGGCTGCATTATGGATACCAAGGAGCAAAATATGAATCTTCACGAATCCTTGAAAATGCTCAGAAGCGACAATGAGTTCTATAGAGAAAAATATGCGGAATATACCAAAAAGTATCTTTCTTTTGTATAAAACGCTTTAATATGAGGAACTGATAATTATATCGTCGCTTCCGCGTGAGGCGACGATTTTTTACTCCGAATTTACGCCGATTTGATTACGAATTTTACAACAGATTTATAAAATATAACTGTAGTCGGGAAAATCGACAGATAAAAAGTCAATAATAAATTAAAAGGAGATTTTTAAAATGAAAAAAATTATCAGTTTACTCACAGTGGCAATGCTTATTGTATGTTCACTTACAGGATGCGGTGGCAACAAAGAAGCAGTCGCAACAGATGGCTCAACATCAATGAACAAGGTTATCGGCGCTTTGGGCGAAGCCTTTGAGGCAGAAAGCGGCATTACCGTAACCTACAATGCTATAGGCTCCGGCGCAGGCATTCAGGCGGTGCAGGAAGGCAGATGTGACATAGGTCTTGCAAGCCGTAATCTCAAGACGCAAGAAAAGGTAAACGGACTTGAAGGTACAATCTTAGCCTATGACGGCATTGCAATTATTGTAAACCCCCAAAACCCCGTTTCGGACCTTAATGTTGAAAGCATTGCTAAAATATACACCGGTGAAATCAAAAACTGGAAAGAGGTTGGCGGCAATGATGCAGAAATTGTGCTTATAGGTCGCGAAGCAGGCAGTGGTACAAGAGATGGCTTTGAGTCTATCACCGATACCGAGGATAAGTGCAAATACCGTCAGGAGCTGACCTCTACAGGTGATGTTATAACAACCGTAGCAAGCAACCCCAATGCAATTGGCTATGCTTCTCTTGCTTCTGTTAAGGATACCGTAAAGCCTCTTACCGTAGGCGGTATTGCGGCAAGTGAGGAAACCATTAAAAACGGCAGTTATGTAGTACAGCGCCCCTTTGTTCTGGTAACCAAAAAGGATTCAGCTCTTTCTGAAAGCGCTCAAAAGTTTTTTGATTACATTACTTCCCAAGCGGCAAATGATATTATCAGCGACGCAGGTGTAGTTCCTGCAAACTAATTTTAACAAAGCGACGGCTGTTAAGGTCGTCGCTTTAAGAGGTTAAACTATGAAGAAAAACAGATTATTTGAGAATATTGTACACGGCATATTTCTCATACTGGGCTTAATAACTGTAGGCTGCGTTCTGCTTATAACAGTATATCTGATTATATCGGGTATACCCGCCATTAGGGAAATCGGACTTTGGGATTTTCTTTTCGGCAAAGAGTGGGCATCCACCGCCGCCGAGCCTGAATATGGTATATTACCCTTTATACTGACAAGCGTGTACGGAACGGCAGGCGCAATATTAATTGGTGTGCCCATTGGCTTTTTTACCGCTATGTATCTTTCCAAAGTGGCAAATAAAAAAATAAGAGCCGTTATTGAAGCCGCCGTAAATCTGCTTGCAGGTATTCCGTCGGTTGTATATGGTCTTGTGGGTATGCTTGTGCTTGTACCGGCAATTCGGGATATTTTTAATGTGCCGGACGGAGCCAGCCTGCTTGCGGCAATAATTGTACTTGCCGTAATGATACTGCCGAACATTATAAAGGTATCTATTACAGCGCTTGATGCCGTTCCGAAAGAGTATGAGGATGCATCTCTTGCTTTAGGCGCAACACCAACAGAAACCTTTTTTAAGGTGTCTGTTCCTGCCGCAAAAAGCGGTATTGCCGCCGCGGTTGTGCTTGGTGTAGGTCGCGCCATCGGTGAAGCAATGGCGGTTATGATGGTGGCGGGCAATGTGGCTAATATGCCCTCCCTTTTTGAAAGCGTTCGTTTTCTTACCACCGCTGTTGCAAGTGAAATGGCATATTCAAGCCCCGGTAGTCTGCAAAGGAATGCTTTGTTCTCCATTGCTCTTGTACTATTTTTGTTTATTATGCTGATTAATGCTACACTGAATTTCTTCTTAAAGCGTGATAACAGCCATTACAAGGAGAAATAATATAATGAAAAAACGAAAAATATATATTGGTTTAATGCGTTGCGCAATGATTGTTTGTACTGCGCTGACTGCGGCGCTGGTGCTTTTTCTTATGGGATATGTGCTTATAAACGGAATCCCCAATATCTCTTGGGAGCTGATTTCCACCAAGCCGAGCTATTTAACCGAAAGAATAGGCATTTTGCCCGATATTCTGAACACCGTTTATATTGTGCTTGCTACGCTTGTTATTGTACTTCCCCTTGGCGTTGGTGCGGCAATCTACCTTACCGAATACGCTAAAAACAAAAGGTTGGTGGCTATTATAGAATATGCCGCCGAAACGCTGTCGGGTATACCGTCTATTATATACGGTCTTGTAGGTATGCTGTTGTTTTCCAACAACTTTGGCACAAGTCTGCTTGCAGGTGCTTTAACACTCGTTATTATGAATCTTCCTACCGTAATGCGCACCACTCAGGAGAGCTTAAAAACCGTTCCGCAGAGCTACCGCGAGGGCGCGTTTGGCTTGGGCGCAGGAAAATGGCGTGTTATCCGCACCGTAGTTTTACCGGGATGTGTGGACGGTGTTATTACGGGTTGTATACTCTCTGTCGGTCGAATCTTTGGTGAGTCGGCGGCTCTGCTTTTTACCGCAGGCTTTGCTCACGCCCTTAATGGCATTTTAACGGGACTTACCTCCCCCGGCGCTACCTTAACGGTTGCTCTTTATGTTTATGCCAAGGAGGAAGGCGAATTTGGCGTTGCCTTTGCCATTGCCGCAATTTTAATGATACTGACATTACTAATAAATCTATCTGCCACCTTTGTTGGCAAATACTTTGCAAAAAGGAGAAGCGTATGAGCGAAATAATGACGGCTAAAGATTTAAGTCTTTGGTACGGCGAAAATAAAGCATTAAAAGATATAAACATCGCCATTCCCGAAAAGAGCATAACGGCGCTGATTGGTCCTTCGGGTTGCGGCAAATCCACATTTCTTAAAACCCTTAACCGTATGAACGACCTTATTCCCATTGTAAAAATCACAGGTGAGGTTTGCTATAACGGTCGCAACATATTCGATAAGGATGTGGATGTAAATGAGCTTCGCCGTGATGTTGGTATGGTGTTTCAAAAGCCCAATCCTTTTCCAATGAGCATTTACGATAATATCGCTTACGGTCCCCGTACACACGGCGTTACAAGCAAAGTAAAGCTTGACGAAATCGTAGAGCAGGCACTCACGGGTGCGGCTATCTGGGACGAGGTAAAGGACAGACTTAAAAAGAACGCTCTCGGTCTTTCGGGCGGTCAGCAGCAACGACTTTGTATTGCCCGCGCCCTTGCCGTAGAGCCTAAGGTTTTACTGATGGATGAGCCGACTTCGGCGCTCGATCCAATTTCCACCTCCAGAATTGAGGATCTTGCATTGCAATTGAAACAAAAATATACTATAATTATAGTAACTCATAATATGCAGCAAGCAGTTCGTATTTCAGATAATACGGCATTCTTCCTTCTTGGGGAGTTAGTGGAGTTTGGTGAAACCGAGAAATTGTTCTCTCAGCCGAAGGATAAGCGTACCGAGGATTACATTACAGGAAGGTTTGGTTAATATTATGAGAAGCAGATTTGACGAGCAGCTTAATGTGCTGAATAAAAAGATGACCCAAATGGGCGCTGAATGTGAGGAGCTTATTGCCCTTGTAGCCAAGGCATTGTTAAACGGCGATGTGGAAGGCGCAAGAAAAGCAAAAGAGCAGGGTCACGAAATAGACCAGATGGAAAGAGAGATTGAGTCCATTTGCTTAAAGCTTTTGCTTCAGCAACAGCCTGTAGCCAAGGACCTTCGTGTTATTTCCGCCGCCCTTAAAATGATAACCGATATGGAAAGAATAGGCGATCAGGCAGAGGATATTGCCGAAATAATCCCATTTCTTAACGGTAAAACAGGGGCAGAGTTTTCTGATTTTAAGCCTATGGCTGAAGCAACCTGCAAAATGGTAACCGACAGTATTGATGCTTATGTAAACGGGGATGTTGCCCTTGCAAATTCTGTAGCCGAACACGATGATATTGTGGACGATGCTTTTGACAGAATGAAAAATATATTAATAAAAATGATATCCGAAAACAAAGCAGACGGAGAATACGCCGTTGACCTTTTGATGATTGCCAAATATTTTGAGCGTATTGGTGACCACGCTGTAAATATTGCAGAGTGGGTTAAATTCTCTGTAACGGGTATTCATAAAGGAGAGTAAAGTATGATTTGGTGTGTTGATGATGACAATACCATCCGCGACATTGAGGTTTATACATTAGAGCAAACGGGCTTTAAAGCCCGTGGCTTTGCCGACGGTATTTCAATGCTGGATGCCCTTAAAACCGAAATACCGGAGCTTATTATACTTGATATTATGATGCCGGAAATGGACGGACTTGAGGTTCTTAAAAAGCTCCGCTCTGAATCCGCTTACAAAGATATTCCTGTAATTATGGCAACTGCCAAAGGCACCGAGATGGATAAAATAAGCGGTCTTAACTCCGGCGCAGACGATTATCTTGTAAAGCCCTTTGGTGTTATGGAGATGGTTGCCCGCGTAAAAGCGGTGCTTCGCCGCACTGCAAAGGAAGAATCAGCGGGCGATATTACAGTAGGCAATATCACCTTAAAGAAAACCGAGCATAAGGTTATTGCAAACGGCGAAAAGGTTGAGCTTACACACAAGGAATTTGAGATGCTGAGGCTATTTATGCATAATCCGAATATGGTGTTCTCCCGTGATAAGCTGATGAGCGAGATATGGGGTGTGGATTATATTGGCGAAACCCGCACCATTGATATGCACATTAAAACTCTTCGCCAAAAGCTTGGTGATTGCGGTGCCCAAATAAAAACAGTTATTGGCGTGGGTTATAAAATGGAGGGTGAGGCTGACGGAAGCCGAAGCCATCACGCCTGACAAATAATAATTTTTAATTTTTTCTCGTTTCATCGTTTGTAATACGATAGTATTACTGCACTCTTCAACTTCGCCTCTCTTAAAAATTATTTATTCGGCAGGTCGAAGAGTTTTACTCGATCGCCTTTTTCAAAAGGCGAAGCGTGAAAGTCGCAGTAAGGCTGTCGCCTTACAAGCTTGAACGCAAGAAAGGGGGAAAAGGCGGCGAGCGAAACCGTAATGGATTCAGCTTCCGTCAGCCTTATATGACAAAAAAGATATTTCGCTCTATTTTTGTGGTGGCGTTGGTGGTATTGCTTGCAAGCATAGGTATTGCAACAAGCTTTTTATATGACTATTTTAACAATTCTCAGGTAAAGCAGTTAAAAGCCGAATTGACCCTTGTTGCAAATACAGTCAACAAGGTGGGTACTGAATATTTTGAAAATTTTGAATCCAACGCTTTTCGTTTTACTGTTGTGGATGCTGACGGTACTGTGCTTTATGATACCAAGGCAAACGCTTCTGAAATGGAAAACCACGCAGAGCGCGAGGAAATTGCCGAAGCGTTTAAAAACGGTACAGGCAGCAGCGCCCGCAATTCTTCAACCTTAACAGAAAAAACATTTTATGAGGCTGTTCGGCTTGAAAACGGCAATGTGCTTCGTATATCTGTAAGTCAGCTTACGGTGGGCGCGCTTATTCTTGGTATGCTCCCCGCTATTGTTGCTATTGTTTTGGTGGCGGCGGCGGTTGCAGGTGTTCTTTCTCACACTATGGCAAAAAAAGCAACCGAGCCTTTGATGCAGTTGGATTTAGAAAATCCTTCTGACAACAGCACCTATGAAGAGCTTACACCTATACTTACCAAAATTCACAGACAGCACAAGCAAATAAAATCTCAAATGGAAGCCCTTCGCCGTAAGTCGGATGAATTTGAGCAGATTATTTCTTCTATGAATGAAGGTCTTGTGCTTCTTGATGAATACGGTATGGTGCTTAGTATGAATAGGGCGGCAAAAAAGATATTTGTTGTAAAAAAGGATGTTAAGGGCAACGATTTTTTGCTTGTTGACCGCACAAGTAAAATGAGCAAGGCTATTTGGAACGCCCTTGATGGCAAACATAGTGAATACACCGAGGAAAGAAACGGCTGCGAATATCAGTTTACCATCAATCCTACCAAATCGGATGGCAAGGTTATTGGTGTTGTTATTCTTGTATTTGACATCAGCGACCGTGCTTTTGCTGAGCGAAACCGTCAGGAATTTACCGCAAATGTTACCCACGAACTTAAAACGCCGCTTCAATCTATTATAGGAAGCGCCGAGCTGCTTGAAAACGGACTTGTAAAACCCGAAGATACTATGAGATTTATGGGCAACATACGCAAGGAGGCAACAAGGCTTTTATCCCTTATTAACGATATTATTCGCCTTTCTCAGCTTGATGAAAACCAAGAGCCTGCAACCGAAACGGTAGAACTAAAAGAGGTTGCAATGGAGGTTGTTGAGGTGCTTACCGCATCGGCGGCAAAAAGAAATGTGACGCTGGAAATTAAGGGCGAGGCTAAACCCGTTTTGGGCGTTCGTCGCTATATTTACGAAATTATTTATAATCTTTGCGATAATGCCATTCGTTATAATGTAGATGGCGGCAGGGTGGAAATTAAAATCGGCAATAATAACGGGCAGGCAAATGTTTCGGTAAAAGATACCGGCATTGGCATTGCCCCCGAACATCAAAGCCGAATTTTTGAACGCTTCTACCGTGTAGATAAAAGCCATTCCAAGGAAACCGGAGGCACCGGACTTGGGCTTTCAATTGTTAAACACGCCGTACAATACCACGGCGGCAAGGTAACGCTTGAAAGTGAGCTTGGAAAGGGTACAACAGTAACCGTTTCTTTTTAATTTTAACAAGGCACTTCAATTGGCTTGGGGTGCCTTTTAAAATATTTTTGCATTTTATAACATTTTTGCAAAAACTTGACTAAAACAATGTATTATGTTACAATAATTAAAATAGCTTTAAGTGGAACCAGCTGTCTGCAGAGGAATTTGGTTCCATTTTGTTTTTTATAGTAAAAATAGGGTGAACTATGAAATTATGAAAAAACAACGGATAAGAATATCTACCACGCACATTATATTGCTGAGCTTTTTAATAGCAATTTTGATTGGTGCATTATTGCTTTCACTACCCATAAGCTCAGCAAATGGAAAGCCAACCTCTTTTTTAGATGCGCTTTTTACCGCAACAACCTCTGTTTGTGTTACAGGTCTGGTTGTAACGCCTACCGTTTCCTCTTGGAGCGTTTTCGGTCAGGTTGTAATTTTGTTGCTTATTCAGGTTGGGGGCCTTGGCGTTATTACAATTATGTCAGGGCTGATGATAGTTCTGCACAAGAAAATAGGTATAGGTGACAGAATGTTATTGCAGGATGCCTTTAATCTGAGTTCCCTTTCGGGGCTTGTCAGGTTTGTAAAAAAGGTTGTAGCGGGAACGCTTATTGTAGAGGGCATCGGCGCTCTGCTTTATATGACGGTCTTTATACCTCAATTTGGCGCAAAGGGAATATGGATATCGGTATTTACCGCTGTTTCTGCTTTTTGCAATGCGGGTATTGATATTATTGCCGAAAACAGTCTTTGCGATTATGCGCTGAATCCTGTAATCAATATTGTTACCTGCGCATTAATTGTTTTGGGCGGTATTGGTTATATTGTTTGGTGGGATGTGCTAAGGGTACTGAAAGAGGCACGAACCAAAAAAGTAAGATTTTTTAAAGCTCTTACCCTGCACAGTAAAATCGCTATTACGGCATCTTTAATTTTAATTTTTGTAGGGGCGGTATTAATTTTTGCCTTTGAATATAACAATCCAAAAACAATAGGAAATTACACCTTGCTCCAAAAAATGGAAGTTTCCTTGTTTCAGTCGGTTACAACAAGAACCGCCGGCTTTGCAACAGTGCCGCAGGAAAACCTTACAAATGCAAGCGCTATTGTATGCTTGTTTTTAATGTTTATAGGCGGTTCACCTGTTGGTACAGCAGGAGGCATTAAAACGGTAACAATTGCCGTTATTATTGTTGCGGCAATTTCCTCTATTCGTAATAAAGAGGACACCGAGGTGTTTGGCAGACAGCTGACAAAGCAGGCTGTAAGCAAAGCAACTGCCGTTACATTTATGTCCTTTATTATTATGTTTACCTCAACGGTTTTGCTCTCCGCGGTAACAGACGCAAACGCACTTGATGTTGTTTATGAAACGGTTAGCGCTACCGCAACCGTAGGTCTTACAAGAAATCTCACAGCATCTTTAGGCAACATCGGTAAGCTAATAATTATAATAACAATGTATCTGGGCAGAGTGGGTCCAATATCTCTTGCCGTTGCGTTTAAAGGAAGTAAGGATAATCAAAATATTGTAAGAAGCCCCATTGAGGAAATCAGTGTTGGGTAGAGGGGGATTTTTTATGAGTATAAATAAAACCTATGCCGTATTAGGTCTTGGCAGATACGGAAGAGCTGTTGCAGAAGAGCTTGTGAAGAACGGCGCAGAGGTTCTGGCTGTTGACATTAACCAAAACAATGTTAATAATGCAATTGAAACCATACCCGTTTGCAAATGTGCCGATATTACCGAGCCGGAGGCTATGAAAAGGCTTGGTATATCTAATATAGATGTTGTTATTGTTGCAATTGCAAGTAATCTTGAAGCCAGCGTTATGGCAGTAACGCTCTGCAAGGAGGCGGGGGTTCCCACCGTTATTGTTAAGTGCGGCAATGAAATGCACCAAAAGATTTTAAGCCGCGTGGGTGCCGATAAGGTGATTTTTCCCGAAAAGGAATCGGGAACAAGGCTTGCCAGAAATCTGCTTACATCAGGCTTTTCAGAAATGATAGAGCTTTCTGATGAGGTTTCTATGGTAGAAATCAATATGAGGGATGAGTGGATTGGCAAAACGCTTATAGAGCTTAGCCTTCGCAAAAAATATTCCATTAATGTGGTTGCAATACGAAACGGTGATAAAATCAGCACAACCGTTGACCCCGCGTTGCCTCTTGAAAAAGGAATGCAGCTTATAGTTATTGCCAATACTTTAAAACTGCAAAAATTAAAATAATACGGGGTTATAAAAAACAGCCGCGCTATAAATTATAGTTTATTGCACAGATTTATAATTTTGCCGTAGGGGCGATTATTAATCGCCCGAAAAAGGTTTGTGCTATTTATGCGGGCGAGCAATGCTCGCCCCTACAAGAAAAAACCTTTAATAGAGCGGTTTGTGATGGTTTTTCTCCCCTTTCGTCTTTTGCACGGCTATTCGCCGCACAAAATCCCCCTTCCCCGTCAAGGGGAAGGCTAACAAACTACAATTAATATATTTATAAACATAAAATCTGCAACGAAAGTGTAAATTCTAACACTTTTATTGCAGATTTTTTTGTTGCCATCGTGTTGCCACGCTGACAACATCTTTATAATCAATCTGTTTTCAAAATTCAAGGGATTTGCATAATTTCATCGTTATCTGCCACGATATTCTGCCTTCAGGACTTCCGCCATTTCCTCCGGTGACTCTTGACAGCCGCCTGCAAGCCACAATTTAATAATTGCATTTAGACCGTTTCTGAAAAATTCAATATGATACTTGATATTGCTATCAATATGTTCTTGTTCGGCTCGCCTTGTATCATATATCGAAACAAGGTGTTTGTCGTCATAACACAGTTTGAAATATGTTTTATAGAAAATCTGATTTTCCTTGATATGTGTAAACATCTTAAGCGCACCACTGTGCTCATTGAAATAATCGTAATCTGCAAACAGATTGCTGAACTCATTTTCAAGTTTTTCTCTTGTTTTATCGGCAAGATCAAATATATCAATGTAGTTTGCGTAGAAAGTACTACGGTTCAATTCCGCCATTTTAATAAGCTCTGAAATGGTAATATCCTTAATTTCACGGGTTTGCAGTAGTTCAATAAACGCCTTTTCAATTTTTTCTTGTGATTCTCTGCGCCGTTTGTTGTTTTTTATATTCATAACAATTCTCCATTATTCCAACACTTATAGCAAAATTGGTGGTCATTATTTCTTTTATTCCAACACTTGTTGCTAATTTGTTGATTGTTTTGATTGCTTTAAATCATTATACTATAAATGCAATAAAAACACAAGTGTTGGTTTAATGAAAGGGGATTTCAAAATGAAAAAGAGTAGTTTTGTTGCATTAATATTAGGAACTGTAAGTGGTGTGCTTTTCGCACTCGGTATGTGTATGGCACTTCTTCCGGAATGGAACGCCTTTAATGAAGGCATAGTTTTCGGTGCTATCGGCATCGTGCTTGGCATTGTCACGGCGCTTATCTGGTGTAAAATGGAAAACAAGAAACCGCCTAAAATGAGTGGTAAAAATCTGTTCCGTATTATTTACGCCGTCATTGCCGCTTTGGTGCTTGGCGTAGGTATGTGTATGTGCCTTGTATGGCAGCAAATCATTTGGGGCACACTCGTCGGTTTGCTTGGTATCATTATGCTGATTGCTCTCATTCCGATGATTAAAGGTATCAAATGAAAGTATTAAATCTTGTAAGAAGTCCTTATACAAGTCTTGTATTTAACACTGCTTATGCGTTCGGCAACTGTATTATAGGTTTTCTTAACCCTTCGTGGTGGTTTATTACAGTAGGTGCGTATTATACTGTACTTGCAATTACAAGATTTTCTGTGTTGCAGGTCAAACGAAAAGCAAGCGGCAATTATGATACCGAGCTTTTTGCACGGCGCATTACGGGAATTTTATTGGTTGTGCTTTCTTTCTGCATAGTAGGTGTGAACATAATGTCCGCTGTTAAAGATAGAGGTACCGCCTCTCACGTAATTGTAATGATTACCATTGCCACATACACATTTACTAAAATCACCATTTCAATTATCGGTATGGTGAAAGCAAAGCGTTCCGCTTCTCCGGTATTAAAGATACTCCGTAATATATCGCTCGCTGATGCGTGTGTTTCCATTTACACAATGCAGCGATCAATGCTCGTGACTTTTCCGGGAATGGAAGCTGCGGAAATCTTATTACTAAACATATTTACGGGAACAGCAGTATGGATTGTTGTATTGCTTCTTGGAATAAATCTGATTGGAGGAAAATATACAGATATGGCTAAATCAAAAATTGTAAAAGCAAACGAAAAAATCGCCGAGGCAGTAACCGGCGGTTACAAAAAAATCGAAAAAGGCGTTGTTGAAGGTTACACCAAACTTGAAGATAAGTTCGTTGATGCTTACCTCACTAAAGACGGCGAAACCGTAGAGGAAGCAAAGGCAAGATTGAAGAAAGAGAATAAATAAGAGAACGGCGGCAGGGAGATTAACTTCTCCCCGCCGCCGTGATTCGGTTAGTTGTAAATTATATCGTGATTTGTGATTTCTGCGGTTCTGCTATGGATAATAATTGCACACGAAATAATAATGATAATAAAAATAATAGCAGACAATGAAAACCATTATCTGCTATTGTAGATAAACTGTATTAAGCTGGTATTATTCCCACTCGCTCCCGAAAACTGTAACTTAAACAATTTTGTATGGGTGTTTTTGCGCACATTATCGGGAGTGTTCAGATTATCCGCAAAATACGGACTATCAAGATTTTTGTTGTCATCGTGTTGTCACGCCAACAAT
>JAGAOS010000073.1 GCA_017623575.1 Clostridia bacterium | reverse complement strand
TCGGCTTTAGCATAATTAAATTCAATGAAATTTAATTATGCACTATATTCATTGAAATGGGTATAGTCAAATTTTCATCGAAAATTTGTTTCCAAATCATAGATTTGGTGTCGAAATAGTGCTGAATTGCACTATTTCGACACACTATAACCATTATAACCAACCTTGGGCGCAAGGTACAAACTATAAAAAATAAGAGCCACACTACACGAAATGTGTGTCGAGGCTCTCGACGGAGGAAATAAAAATGAAATTAAACGGAATTGATTTTGATACCTATTTTAACAATTATCCCGATAAGGACGGCTATTTTGGTAAATACGGCGGTGTTTATATTGATGACAAATTAAAGGCGGCTATGGCTGAAATTACCGAGGCATATTTTTCTATATGTCAGTCACGCAAGTTCATTGCCGAGCTTCGCAGAATAAGAAAGGAATTTCAGGGCAGACCCACCCCTGTTTCCCACTTAGAGCGCCTTTCAGATGCTTTGGGCGGCAAGGTTCAGCTTTATGCAAAGCGTGAGGACTTAAACCATTCGGGCGCGCATAAATTAAACCACTGTATGGGCGAGGCTCTGCTTGCAAAATATATGGGCAAGAAAAAGGTTATCGCCGAAACGGGCGCAGGTCAGCATGGTGTTGCCCTTGCTACCGCCGCCGCATATTTTGGTCTTGAATGTGATATTTATATGGGTACTGTTGACATTGCAAAGCAGGCACCCAATGTTGCAAGAATGAAAATTTTGGGCGCAAATGTTATTGAGGTTACCCACGGACTTCAGACCTTAAAGGAGGCAGTTGATGCCGCTTTTGATGCCTATAGTAAGGAGTACAAGGATTCCATTTACTGCATCGGTTCTGTTTTAGGACCTCACCCCTTCCCAATGATGGTGCGTGATTTCCAGAGCGTTGTTGGTATTGAGGCAAGAGAGCAGTTTGTAGATATGACAGGTCATTTGCCCAGCGCAATCGTTGCCTGCGTGGGCGGTGGCTCCAATGCGGCAGGTCTTTTTGCAGGATTTTTAAATGACCCCGTTGATATTTACGGTATTGAGCCACTCGGCAGAGGTCCCAAAATGGGTGACCACGCCGCCAGCCTTAAATACGGTACCGAGGGCATTATGCACGGCTTTAACAGCATTATGCTTAAGGATGAAAATGGCGAGCCCGCACCCGTTTACTCGGTTGCAAGCGGACTTGACTATCCCTCATCAGGTCCCGAGCACGCATTTTTGCAGGATATCGGTCGCGTTAAGTATGATGTTATTAATGATGAAGAAACCATTGATGCATTCTTTAAATTATCCCGTTTAGAGGGTATTATCCCCGCTATTGAAAGCTCCCACGCCGTTGCCTACGGTATGAAGCTTGCAAAAACTATGGATCACGGTTCCATTCTTATTAACCTTTCGGGTAGAGGCGATAAGGATATGGACTATGTTATTGAAAACTACGGCATAAGATAATTAATTCAAGGAGGCAGATTTATGGCAGAATACATCTGGAAGGATAGAAAAAGAACTATTTTTGGTTTACCTCTTAGCTTTACCGTTTATAAGCTCACCGAAGAAAAGCTTATTATTGAATCGGGTTTCCTCTCTAAAAAAGAGGAGGAGGTTCGCCTTTACAGAATAATAGATTTCACCCTTAACCGCCCCCTTGGTCAAAGAATTTTCGGCTTAGGTACAATTCACTGCTGTACGGCAGATAAATCCACCCCCGAATTTGATATTCTTAAAATAAAAAAATCCAAATGGGTTAAGGATACCATCTCCGATTTGGTGGAAAAACAGCGTGAGGCAAAGCGCATAACCGCCCGAGAGTTTTTAGAGGGTGACGATTGTGACCACGATACCGACGATGCCGATGATGCATTATAATTAATTAAAGTAAATTAAAAAAACAAAACGCAGAGTGTAAGGCTTGAATTAAAAGCCTCTACCCTCTGCGTTTTTTGCATTTCAAAAAATATTTATCGTTTTTCAATAAATTTGTATTGACAAACAAAAACATATGTGTTATTATGACCTTGTAAAACAAACCAAATTTTGGAGGTAATTCATATGCTTAAAATTAACACAAAGGCTTCTGTAACGCTATCGCTTGTTATTTCGGGCGCATTTTTTGCCGTTCTGGCGGCGGTGGCAGTTTTTTTGCCCGGTATTGTAAATTCAATGCTGCGCTTCCCCGGTGAAATCACATCAAGGGTGGAAATCACCTCTACCGATACCCTGCTTGTCACAATTGCCGCTTATGCTGTTTTGGTGGTGGCATTGCTTGCAAACATAATGCTTTTCAGCCTACTTTTGGAGGTAAAAAAGGATAATGTTTTTTCAAAAAAGTGCATTGGGCTTATCAGGGGAATTTCGTGGTGCTCGGTGGCGGTAGGCGTTATTTTCGGTCTGCTTACCTATTATTTTACCCTTTCTTCGGTGGTGGCATTTGCCGCTCTTTTCCTTGGACTTTGCGTAAGGGTTGTTAAAAATGTTATTGAAAAGGCAACCGAAATTAAATCCGAAAACGATTTGACTGTGTGAGGAATAAAAAATGATTGTAGTTAATTTAGATGTTATGATGGCAAAGAGGAAAATATCCTTAAACGAGCTTTCGGAGCGGGTTGGAATTACCCTTGCCAATCTTTCGATTTTAAAAAATAACAAGGCAAAGGCTATAAGATTTTCTACCCTTGAGGCAATCTGTCAGGTGCTTGAATGTGAGGTTGGGGATATTTTAGAATATCGCCCTGAAGGGTGACCCAAATGGAGTTGTTAATTGTTTTTGCTATTTTTTGCATTGGCGCACCTGCTGTTTTATCCATATTTAATATCATTTTTATTTTTATTGAGAAGAAATTTAAGCCTAAAACTGTAAACGCCGTTGATGCATTAATATTTATTTTGGGAATTCCCATTACAATGTTGCTTACAATATTTTCGGATTTTAAGGAATGGGATGTTCCTTTGTATTTTGTTATCAAGTTCAGTACTGGCGGCACATATACTCCCATTTCCTTTGAATCATTACCTACCTTTATAACCCTTTCGGTGGTAGCGCTGTTGGGTTATCTTTTGCCACGATTTTTGGGTAAAAAGCTTTCCCCCATAATAGCGGCATTATGCTATAGCGGTATGTTTTTAGGATTTGGTTTAACGGTTGCAATAACCATTCAGTTAAGTAACTCTATAGATGCTGTTTTTACAATATTTTTTCTTGTTTTGCCTTGGAACTATGTAATCTGTTCCTTTAGATTAATGAGAAAATCCGTTGGGGAATTTTCAAAAAAACTTGCCGAAACAAGCTATAACAATAAGTTTTTACAATTTTGTAAGGTGATTTTAAGCAAATCAGCGTCATTTATGGCGGTTTCATTTTTATTAACCCTGCCGCTACTTTTTGTTCTGATTATAATTCTCACTCTGTTCGGGCAACAACCCGATTCCATAATAAAAGCCTTTACCGAAACGGCAGAGTGGACTTTATCGCAAAAAATACCGCCACCAAGGCTGGATTATGACGGTCACTATCTTTGCACCGTTGCCGCCTGCGGGGACGAAAAGATTGTTAAGCCCATTCGAGCGGGCAAACGAGCGAACAGACTGATTATTGTAAACAGACAGCTGCTTATTGCAAATGCATTTGAGGATTTGATTGCCGAAAAACTGCCAAGGGTACACAGAATAATAAGAAAAACCTATGATAAAATCGGTCTGCCAATTTCAAAATATATAACCACAAAGGGGCGTTCAAATGCCGTGTATTTTGTTATGAAGCCCCTTGAATGGCTCTTCCTACTTGTTTTGTACACCTTTGATTTAAAGCCCGAAAACAGAATCAACAGACAGTATTTGGGTGATATTTCCTGTTCTATGGAGGAATGATTTATGGAATATAATTTTGATGAAACTTCTATAAACGAAAAACACAGTGCCTATTCAGACTTCTTCCCCTCTAAAAGAAGCTTTGATGCAACCGATTCGGTCTTTGCGTGGGTATCGGTTATTCTTGGCTATATTTTTTGCAGGGCATTTCCCTCTGCCCTAAAGCCTTTTTACAGCCTGATTTTTATTATTTTACTTTATGCGGCAACCTTTGTTATTCTTATATTCAAAAAGGCAAAAATCGGCAAAGCGGCTTTGGCAGTTGCCGCATCGGGCATAATGGTAAGCCTGTCGCTGTTTTTATCGGGCAACCCTGTAATACATATTTTCGCCTTTGGATATGGGGCTTTAGCCTATTGCTATTTTGTATATGCAGCCTTTGAAAACCGATTAGAGGGTGGAATATCATCTCTTATACTCATTGATTTTTTAAAGGCGGCATTTGTGGTGCCCTTTAAGGCAATGGGCGGAATGCTTTCGGCAATGTTCAGTAAAAACAACAACAAATTCGGGTCGGTAATCGGCAAAATTCTTGTTGGTGTACTTATTGCCATAATCCCCACAGCAATAGTGTTTAGCTTGCTTTCATTTGATAACGGATTTTTAAATATTTTAAGAAAAATCTTTAATTTCAGATTTGCGGATATTCCTTTGCAGGTGACAAGCATTATATTGGCGTTTCCCGTAGGCTCTTATATTTTCAGACTTTTTATTTCTTCACACGATAAAAGCGCCAAAAAAAGTCTTACGGCGGCAGACTGCAAAAGGGCTTCCGAGGGAGTATCAATAGCCCCTGTAATAACGGTGTTTGCGGCAACTATGCCCCTGCTTTTTATGTATGTTGTATTTTTTGTTTCGCAGTGGAAGTATTATATATCGGGATTTTTAGGCAAGCTTCCGCAGAATGTTGATTACGCAACCTATGCCAGAGAGGGCTTTTTTCAGCTTCTTGCGGTAGCCGCCATAAATCTTGCCGTAATTTCGGCGGTACAGTTGTTTTGTAAAAAGGGTAAAAAATCAGGCGACCTTATGATTCGCCTGCTCACCGTAATAATCTGTGTTTTCACGCTTATACTCATAAGCACAGCAATTTCCAAGCTGGTGCTTTATATAAATGAATACGGACTCACCCCAAAAAGGGTACACGCGTTTTGGGGTATGATGGTTCTTACCTTAATTTTTATAGCCGTTATTTTAAAGCAGATTGTTAGAAATATAAAGCTTATACCCATAGGCTTTGCAATAAGTGTAATTATGTTTTTTGCCCTTGGGGTATCGGGCAGTGACGGTATGATAGCTGGCTATAATATTGACCGATACATTGAAGGAAGTCTGGATAAAATAGTGCTTGCGGATTTTGACGAGCTTGGCGATGCGGCGATACCACAGTATATAAAGCTGGAAAATGAGCTTAAAAGCAGAGTGGCGGCAGTTCCCGACGACCAAAAAGACGCCTATATGAACACCTATGATTATGCGCTGCTTATGGAGCTTAAAGAGAAACTGCATAATATTGAATCCACCACCGATTATGATTGGTATGAAATAACCCTGCCAAAAATTTTAGCCGACTCTGCACTTGATAGCAGAAAATAAACCGTAATGTTATGAAAAAGAAAACCGAAATAACTTTTTATATAATAGCCGCCTTAATTTATTTTTCCATTGCCTCAGTAGCGGTGTGGTATTTGAGTGCTGATATAAACGCTATAATAATATTTGTTATTATACACAACCTGATTTTATGTGGCTTGAATTCGGCCTCCGCGGTAGCTTTGATTTCAGAGTGCAGAAACCCTAAACCCATAAAAAGCGATGATTGGCTGAAGCTTGTTACCTTTTGCGGCAATTTACTTTCTATTCCCCTGGTGCTTCATTATTTTTATGTCATTTATATGGTAATTGTAATAATTTATCAGGTGCATATTTAAACACAAAAATCTGCAATGAAAAATCATTTTTCATTGCAGATTTTTTAATTCAGATATTTAAGCTTTTTATTTTAAAAGCTCGCTTACAAGATTGCAGAATTCAAATGGGTCGTCGGGCATAAGACCTGCCGAAAGCAGTGCTTCACCGTGCAGAATTTTCGCATACTTTTTAGCCTTTTCGGGGTCATCCTTGTAGCAATCCTGCATTGCCTTAAATGCAGAATGGTCGGGGTTAAGCTCTAAAACACGCTCAGCCTTGGGATGATTATCACCCGGCATCTGTGCAAAATATTTTTCCATTTCTAAGGTGATTCCGCCCTTGGTGTTAAGGCTTACGGCAAAATCCTTAAGACCGCCTACCAAAGTAACCTCGCTAACGGTACCATCTAAGGCATCCTTAATAAAGGTAAGTAATTCCTCAGATTCCTTTGCTTGTTCCTCAGCCTTTTTGCGGTCATCCTCAGAAACCAGACCGTTATTTTCATCCAGAACAGATACAATATTTTTTTCATTATAATTCATAAGGGTTTTCATAACAAACTCATCAACCTCATCGGTTAAATAGAGCACATCATAGCCCTTATCAGCGGCAAGAGCGGCGGCAGGAATACCCTTTGCGGCAGAAACACTGTCACCGCAGGAGTAGTAGATATTCTCCTGACCCTCTGCCATATTTTCGGCATAGGCTTTAAGGGTAATAAGCTTTTCTTCCTTGGCAGAATAGAAAAGTAAAAGCTCAGATAAATCATCCTTGTGCAGACCGTAATCACTTACAATGCCGTATTTAAGCTGAATACCAAACGCGTTCCAGAAGGTTAAATATTTTTCAAAATCCTTATCCATAAGGCGCTTTAATTCGGTTTTAATCTTCTTTTCAATGTTGGTTGCAATCGCCTTTAATTCGTGACTTTGCTGAAGCATCTCGCGGGAAATATTAAGGGATAAATCATTGGTATCTACAATACCCTTAACAAAGCGAAAATGCTCGGGCAATAAATCCTCGCAGGCCTCCATAATCATAACGCCGTTTGAATAAAGAGCAAGACCCTTTTTGTACTCCTTGCTGAAATAATCAAAGGGTGCCTTTGCGGGAATAAAAAGCATAGCCTTGTAGGAAACAAGTCCGTCTGCATTAACCCTTACTACCGAAACAGGGTCGGTGTAATCGTGAAAACGGTCCTTATAAAATGCAAAGCACTCTTCATCCTTAACATCCTTTTTGGCGCGTTGCCAAATGGGAACCATACTGTTTACGGTCTCAATTTCGGTGTAGGTTTCGTAGGTTTTATCCTCGCCCTCACCAACCTCGCGACGCTTTTCTACAGGCATTTTAATGGGATGACGGATGTAATCTGAATAGGTTTTTATAAGATTTTTAAGGCGATATTCGCTTAAATATTCGCTGTAATTCTCATTGTCGGTATCGGCTTTAAGGTGCATTATAATATCGGTACCAACGGTAGCCTTTTCGGTTTCTTCAATGGTGTAGCCGCTTGCGCCTTCACTTTTCCAGATATGAGCTGTATTTTCTTTGTATGAGCGGCTAATAACGGTAAGCTCATCTGCCACCATAAATGCCGAATAAAAACCAACACCGAACTGACCAATAATGTCATTTTCGTCGCGGTCCTTTTTATCCATTTCTTCCTTGAATTTTAATGAGCCGCTTTTGGCGATGGTGCCTAAGTTTTCCTCCAGCTCATCAGCCGTCATACCAAGACCGTTGTCTGATACGGTAATGGTGCGGGCGTCTTTATCAAAGGTGATGTTGATTTCACCGTTTTGGCGCTTTGCACGGGCATTCTCATCAGTTAAGGAGATATAGTGAAGCTTATCAATAGCATCACTTGCGTTGGAAATTATTACTCGCAGAAAAATTTCCTTGTTGGTGTAAATAGAGTTAATCATTAAATCCAAAAGGCGCTTGGATTCTGATTTGAATAACTTCTTTCTCATTTTGTTTCGCTTCCTTTAAATGATTTTAATATATGGTTTATAAAGTATGTTACCACGAATATTAAAAATTTTCAATAACAAATTGTAAACTATTAAAAATTCCGTCAGCCTATGATATTGTTGACAGCTCAACTTCAGTGGGGTATAATATTACTATATTTTTTAAGGAAGTGCAAAAATGCAAAATATATACGAAAAAATCTTCAGTCTCCGTACATCGGATTTTGATTGTCGCCGCAAAATTTTACCTTCCGCAGTGTTGGATTTGTTTCAGGTTGTGGCGGGCGAGCACGCCGCCGCTTTGGGCTGTGGCTTTGAAGAACTTTACAGCCGCCAACTTTTATGGGTGCTTGTTAGAATAAAATATGAGGTTATAAGTGAGCCTTATATGTATCAGCAGGTTAAAGTTAAAACATGGCCTCTTGCTCCTGCTCGCGTTGGTTTTCAGCGTGAATATCTTATGGAGGATTTAGAGGGTAATACACTTATAAAGGCAAGCTCTGACTGGGTGATTATTCACAGTGAGGAGCGCAAAATTGTTTCGGCTGCAAATGTTTATCCCCAAATGGAGTTTTTAACCGAAAAAAGCTTTGAGCAAAGGCTTAAAAAGGTGCCCGATTTTGAAGCGGAGGGTAATGGAGTTGAGGTTTGTCCCGGATTTTCTCAGTTGGATATGAACGGCCATGTAAACAATACAAAATATGCAAATTATGCTATGGATGCCTTTAATCCCATCAATGGTGAGACCGTAAAAGCCTTTCAGATTGACTATCGCCATGAGGTGCAAAAGGGTGATAAGCTTACGGTTTATACCCACAGGCAGGACGAAACCGTTCTTGTTAAGGGCGTTAAGGATTCGGGCGAGGTTATGTTTGCCTGCCAAATTAACATATAAAAAACATTATTAGTAACCTATGCATTAAATTTTGTATTTACATTTAATCAACATAATGATAAAATATTTTTAAAATCAATTAATAAAGGGGCAAAAATATGAAGTGGCTTTTATCTTTATTTACAGAGTGGAAATGTTCTGTAATTATATTTTTGGCATTCATTGTTATTGCAATAATATTTTGGATTTTATCTAAGTGCGGAAAAAAAGTTCCTTTGACCGCTGGTCATATTTTGTTTATTGGTACCTTTGTGTCGGCGGTGGTGTATTTTATGCCCTGGTATTCCATTCAGCTGGAAAACGGCTGGCAAGCATTTATGACCTCTGTTCAGCACGCCTTCAGACTATTCAGCTTTGATGGCGATTTTGTAGAAAAGGTTGCAGAATTTAAAAATTACCCCGAAGGCTTAAAGGAATTTCGTGTTACCGTTGGCTCATTTTTGTATTTGTTTGCGCCGGCGCTGACCCTTTCGTTTATTCTTTCGTTTTTTAAAAATCTTATATCTCATTTAAAATATATTTTCTGCTTTTGGGCACCTGCCCATGTTTTTTCAGAGCTTAACGAAAAAACTCTTGCGCTGGCAAATTCTATTCATAAAAAAGCCTTGTTAGGGATTATACCAAAAGAGCTTATTGTTTTTGCTGATATTGTTGATAAAAAAGAAGAACTTAATCTTGAGTTAATTGAAAAAGCCAAAAAGCTTGGCGCCATTTTGTTCCGTAAGGATATTGAATCAATTCATTTTAAAAGAAAATATTCTCTGCGCAGTGTTAAATTTTATCTGATTTCTGAGGATGAATCGGAAAAAATCCGTCACGCCCAAGGTATAATCAATAATTATGATTACAATCGCGTGGAGCTGTATGTTTTTTCGGATGATATACGCACAGAGATGCTTATGACAACCAATAAGACCGAAAACATCAGGGTTAAAAGGGTTAATGATATTCGGTCGCTTGTTTATGATAATCTTGATAAAAACGGACATAATTTATTCCTCAGAGCCCGTCAGATTAAGGGCGAAAAGGACAAGGTTATTTCGGCGGTTATAATCGGACTTGGAAAATACGGCAGCGAAATGCTTAAAGCCCTTACCTGGTTTGGACAGTTAGAGGGCTACAAGCTTAAAATAAACGCTTTTGATGCAGATGAAAAGGCGGAGCAAAAATTCAAGGCCTTATGCCCCGAGCTTATGGATGAAAAACACAATAAAAACCAAATTGAGGGCGAGCCTTATTATGAAATTACCATACATTCAAATGTTGACATTTCGGTGCCCGATTTTGAAAATAGGTTTAAACAAATCACCGACGCTACATATGTTTTTGTTTGTTTAGGTGATGATGAGATGAATCTTAATGCCGCTGCAAAAATACGGGCTATGTGTCAGCGAATTAATTACATAGGTGACGGTCGCAAGCCGGATATAGAAACGGTAATTTATGATTCCAATGTTAAAAAACGACTTGGCGTGAGCTGGGACGAAATAAAGGAATACGAAGAATATTGCGCCGACAAGAAGGCTTTTGAAAAGAAACACCCCAATAAAAAGCCTGTTTACGGAGCAACCAATTTTAAAAATCAGATGCACCAGATTTTAATGATTGGTGATTTAAAAAACTTCTATTCTTATGATACTATAATAGATTCCGATTTAATAAAGGCAGGCTTTGAAATCCATTTGGGCTATAATCTGGACTATCAGAAGGTTTGCCTTGCCGAAAGCCGTATGCTTGAAGAATGGAATCAATTTGTAATGGATTATGAGTTGACGGAGGCTTGGGAGAAGCATCTTTCCAACTGGAAAAAGGATAATGAAATAAAAGCCGATGAAAGCTTTAATCTTTGTTATGCAAAAAGCGGATTTTCTTTTATGACTCTTGATGAAGAAGAGGTCGCAGCTAGTGATGAGGAGTCCTTGCTTAAAATCAAAAACACAGCGGCAAAAAGAATAGAAAAATGGGAAAAACAGGTTTATTTAAAATTTGCTGAAATTATAAAGACTTCTGCCGAGGATTGGGAAAAAACCGTAAAGGCAGAAACCGTAAATGCCCATAAGAGCTTTTTGTTTGAGTATAATTACAGCTCCTCAATAGCCAAAGCAATACATAAGAGATTAAGAAAAAAGCTTGGCTATAAGCAGGATTTACTAAGCAAGGACATAGAAAACCTCAGCCTTAGCGAAAAGGTCGAAATAGGAATGGTTGAGCATATCAGATGGAATGCTTATATGCGAACCGAGGGATATATTTATGCGCCCCAAAGATACGATTTAGGAAAAATGCATTACAATCTTGTTCCCGTTTCAGAGCTGTCGAATGACGATTTGCGAAAGGATGCGTAGGTCGTCAGGTCAGTTTTTTTAAACACAAAGCATATCGAGTGTTCATAACCAACCCTACGGTTGAAAATGAACACTCGATTTTTATATGGTTTTGGTGCTGATGCTTTGGTTGGGTTTTAAAAAACATAATTTAACTTTATTGCTCTGAAACAACCTTTTCAATTATTGCTTTTATAACCTCTGCGGTGGTTGGAGCATCGCCGTTTGCAGATATGTTTTTCCAAAACTCCTCGGCCTTTGGATTTCCTTTGGAGTTTTCCATCGCTTGCTTTATTGCCGCCGAAATTTCTTTTTCTACTTCATCTGTTGTGGTTTGATTTTTTTCTGCGATTTGTTTTAAAATTTTATCCATTTTTTTGTATCCTTTCTTTTGAATTTGTCTTATTATAGCATAGTGGCGCTGTTGAATTTTAATGAATTTTGTCGAAGGAAAAATAATTTTTAAAATTAATAATATATTAATAAATTAAATTTAATTTATTTTAATAATACTATTACAACTAGTTTTTGCTTAAAATACATTAAATATATAATATTTTTTAATAAAAATCTTGTAACATCGGTAATAATTTGGTAAAATATATATGTTATGGTATAAGGGCGAAGTGTTTTTATTTGAGCCGATGCCCTATGTGGAGGAGAATATTAATGGAAAGCATTAAAATAAATAAACTTTTTGACTTAACCCGTTCCATTGCATCCGAACTGTTTAAGGATGTTCAGTATCCCTTTGAGGTTTTGCCTAAAATAAGCAGTTTTATTATTCAATTGGGTAATAGCCTTAGTGATAGTGAGTTTAAAAAAACCGGTGAGAATATATGGGTGTCAAAATCGGCAACCATTGCTGAAACCGCAAGCATTACAGGACCTTGTATTATTGATGCAGAAGCAGAGGTGCGTCACTGCGCTTTTATTCGCGGCAACGCCATAATAGGCAAGGGGGCGGTTGTTGGCAATTCTACTGAGCTTAAAAATGTAGTTTTGTTTGACAAGGTTCAGGTTCCGCATTACAATTATGTAGGTGATTCTGTGCTTGGGTACAAGGCGCATATGGGCGCCGGCTCTATAACCTCAAATGTTAAAAGCGATAAAACCTTGGTTGCAGTAAAATGCGGTTATGAAAAAATAGAAACCGGACTTAAAAAATTCGGTGCAATTTTGGGGGATGAGGTAGAGGTTGGCTGTGGCTCGGTTTTAAATCCGGGTACAATTATCGGTAAAAAATCTCAAATTTATCCTCTTTCATCGGTGCGCGGTGTTGTTGCAGAAAACAGCATATATAAGCGTGCGGGAGAGATTGTTACAAAGTATTAAGAGGGAAGAAAAATGGAGCTTTGGGATATACTTACTGCCGAGGGTAAGCCTACAGGGCGCACTATGGTAAGGGGCGGAACTGCAATTCGTTCAGGTGAATATCATCTGGTGGTTCACATATGGCCGCTTAATGATTACGGCAGTATTTTAATACAAAAAAGAACAAAAACCAAACGCATGATGCCGGGCATATGGGCGGCAACGGGCGGAGCGGTTGTTGCGGGCGAAACCTCGGTAAAGGCGGCGGCTCGCGAATTGGGTGAGGAGCTTGGCATAGTTGTTGAACCCGAGGATTTAAGACTGGTAAAACGCATTAAAAGAAAAAACTCTTTTATAGATATGTGGACAGTTCGCGCAAATGTGCGTGTGCCCGAGCTTAGGCTTCAAAAAAGCGAGGTTGCCGAGGCAAAATGGGTAAATAAGGCCACCCTTTTAAGTATGGTGGACGCAGGCGAATTTCACGATTACGGCAAGGATTATTTTAATTTGGTTTGCGGCCTTGTGGATGAAATCAAGGCAGAAAAACCTGAATAAAGAAAGGCTTATAAAATGGGAATTTCAGTAGAAGGACAAAAATGTCCGGTATGCGGCGCATACATTTTTGATAATGATGATTTGGTTTTTTGCCCTGAGTGCGGAGCACCTCATCATAGGGATTGCTATGAGGCGCTGGGTCACTGTGCGTATAAGGATAAGCACGGAACCGATGAGGGCTATGACCCTGATAAATTCAAGGAGAATGTGGCTTCCCCCGAAAGGGAACAACCCGATTCAAAAGCCGAAAAGAACTGCCGCTTTTGCGGTGAGCGGCTTGAAGAAAATGAAAAGGTCTGCCATAATTGCGGTCGACCTCAAATAAATGCAAGGAATACCCCCTTTGGACCGGGCATTGCCATTACTATGGACCCGCTTGGTGGTGTGGCGCCTGATGAAATGATTGAGGATATTCCCGCAAAAGAGGTTAAGGATTTTGTTGCAATAAATACCCAACGGTATTTGCCAAGATTTAAGGCTATGAACAACAAAAAGAAAGGCTCTTGGAACTGGGCGGCATTTTTGGTTCCCCATGTGTGGTTTTTCTACCGCAAAATGTATTTTCAGGGGGTTCTTTTTACACTGCTTACCTTGGCGTCATCCCTGTTTTTGCTTCCTCTTTCGGCGGTTGTAAGCACCTTCCCGAGGGAGGCTACAAGCTCTACCGTTATGCTTGCAAAATATATGGCAGAAAATGTTGCTGCTATAAACGGTTTGCCCATTTACCTTGCTTTGGCGGGTGGGATTGCCGAAATTGTAATAAGAATTATTGCCGGCTTTAAGGGCGACAGAATTTATCGCAAAGCAGCTATTGCGGACGTAAAAAGGGTTAAAGCCAAAGAAAACGAGTCAGAAGAACCGCTTAATTTACAGCTTGCGAAAAAGGGCGGAGTAAATATATTCGCTGGACTTATAGGTCTTTTTGCTCTGGATTTTATTCTGGAGTGGATAGGCGCACTTTATATTGTTTTGTAAGGAGCTTTTTATGGAAAATAATAATCAGGATATTAAGCTTTGCCCCGCTTGCGGCGCAAAGAATAAGGCCGCCTATAAATATTGCAATGAATGTGGAGCGGCTTTGAATCAGTCAAATTACAATACATCGGGGGCAGGCAACCCACCGCCTGTTTATAACAATAATCCCCAGCAGAATTATAATAACGGCAACAATTATGCTCCCCCCTATGGTGCAGATTCTTCATGCTATAACGGTCAATATAACGGTCAATTTGGGCAGGGCAGCTATACACCATATCCACCCTACGGTGTAAATATGAACGCCCCTTATTATGGTACTCCCGATTTTGATGGGGTTTCTGCTAAGGATGTTTATGATTACACAGGCAAGGCAGAGCTTTTTAATAAGCTCAGAATTCAGCATTTTGGGGCAGCCTCAGGTCCTTATTGCTGGCCATTGTTTGTTTTGGGATTATTGCTTGGCTTTTTTGGTATGGGTTGTTGGTATGTTTACCACAAAATGTATAAGCCTGCTATGGCATTTTTTGCCGCAACCATTGCTGACCTTGCTTTAAGAGTATTTTTGGTAGTTGTTGCAATTAATTCGGTTTTAGAGCTTTTGGCAAGCGGCGAGCTGAATGATATTATTAATTCCTCAGATTATACTTCTGCCCAAATAGAAGAGTTTCTTATAAACGGAATGTCAGGTATGGGCAGACTCAGTCTTTTGAGTATGGCGGCAAACCTTATAAGTCTTGCCGGTTTTGTGCTTGCAATAGTTTTACCTTTTTTTGCATATAAGCAATATAAAAATCATATTCTTAAAAAAATCCGCGCGGAATACAGTAAAACTACAATGCCTGATATTGCCGCAATCGGCGGCTCAAATGTGGGCTTTACCGTAACCGCGGTTGTTACTTACGCTATAGCATATATAGTTATGATATTTGTTATGTTTGGCATGATGTTTCAAGCTATTGATAAATTCGCGCAGGACTTTGAAATGCCGGACGGTTATTACGAAGATTATTATGATGAGCTACCCTATGGCACCGAGGAATTTGAGTATAATGACGGCTCGGGTGATATCTGGTAAAAATGGGTAAATACAAATACTTGTTGTTTGATTTGGATGACACCCTGCTTGATTTTAAAAAGGCGGAAAAATGCGGTGTTACCGAAACTTTTAAAAAGCTTGGAATAGCTTCATCCGACCGTACTGTAGAGCTGTATTCCGCCATAAATCTTTCCTGCTGGAAACGGTATGAAAGGGGCGAAATCAGCAAAGATGATATTTACAAAAACCGAGTTATAATGCTTAGCGAGCAATTGGGTGTAGCCATTGATGTGGAAGAGTTTTCAAACAAGTATTTTTCAAGTCTTTCTATGCAGGGTCATACACTTCCCTTTGCGTTCACGCTACTTAATGCCCTTAGCCAAAAGGGGTATAAATTAGCGGCGGCAACCAATGGTGCGCGGTCAGTTCAGACAGGCAGACTTGTAGCTTCGGGTATAGCCGGCTTTTTTAAAAGCGGAATTTTTATTTCAGAGCAGATTGGGCTTAAAAAGCCGGATGCCGAGTTTTTTGATTATATTTTAAATACTCTTGGTGTACAAAATAAAAATGAGGTTCTGGTTATAGGTGATTCCCTTAGCAGTGATATTCGTGGTGCCGTTAATGCCCGCTTAGACAGTTGTTTTGTAAATTTAAAGGGTGAAGCGTTGCCCGACAATTGCAAGCCTACATATGTGGCAGGTTGTCTGGAGGATGTTATTTCCGTTTGTGGTTTGTAGGCAGAGAGTTTTTGTCTGCAAAGGAAAGGTGCTTTTATGAAAATTCTTAATTTTGGTTCACTTAATATTGATATGGTTTACAGCGTGGAAAACATAGTATCTCCCGGTGAAACAGTATCTTCCCTTAATATGGAGCTTTTCCCCGGTGGTAAGGGGCTTAATCAGTCTATTGCCCTTGCCCGCGCGGGCGGCGAGGTATACCATGCAGGGCTTATAGGTGAGGATGGCAAAATGCTAAGTGACATTCTTGCCGAAAATGGTGTGAATTTAAAACATCTTAAAACTGCTCCCTGTAAAACGGGTCACGCTATAATTCAGGTGGAAGAATCGGGTGAAAACTGTATTCTGCTTTTTGCGGGTGCAAATCATCAGGTAACCACCGATTTTATTGATGAGGTTTTGGCTGATTTTTCTGATGGCGACATTCTTGTGCTTCAAAATGAAATCAGCAATCTTCCGTATATTGTAAAAAAAGCAGCCGATAAGGGTATGAAGATAGTTTTAAATCCTTCTCCCTTTAATGATGTAATAAATAAAATTGATTTAAATGACCTTTATTGCATAATTTTAAATGAAATTGAGGCTCAGGATATATCCGGTACCGATGCATCAGATTTTGAAAATTGGGTTAATAAAAATTATCCCAATTTAAAGGTTATGCTTACTCTGGGTAAAAACGGTTGCAGATTTATTGAAGGTAAAGCTTCGGTATATCAGCCTATTTTTCCTGTTAAGGCGGTGGATACAACCGCCGCAGGCGATACCTTTACAGGTTATTTTGTTGTGGGTCTTTGTAATGGTAAGCCCATTAATGAGATTTTGTTAAAGGCAAGCGCGGCATCAGCACTTGCAGTTTCTAAAAAAGGTGCGGCGCCCTCAATTCCAACCCGTAAAGAGGTTGAGGAGTTTTTAAATAAATTATAGTTTAGTGGTGAGTAGCGGCTTTCTTTTAGCCGTCCCCGGACGGGGAAGGGGGACGACGGATTATAATATCAAGTGCAACACACTAAAAAAAGTAGACTTCATACTAACCAAGGTGTAAAATGTAGTCACCACAACAAACACAACACGGAGGTTAATATGAAGTCCTAT
>JAGAOS010000072.1 GCA_017623575.1 Clostridia bacterium | reverse complement strand
TTTCGTTCAGATAGTGTAAAATGTGTATAGGACTTCATATTAACCTCCGTGTTGTGTTTGTTGTGGTGACTACATTTTACACCTTGGTTAGTATGAAGTCTACTTTTTTTAGTGTGTTGCACTTGATATTATAATCCGTCGACCGCCGAACGGCGGTGGAAGGGGAGATTATTTACAGCAAAAAGCCTTCGCAAATCGCTCTATTAAAGGTTTTTCCTTGTAGGGGCGAGCTCGCCCGCCCGCATAAATAGCACAAACCTTTTTCGGGCGATTAATAATCGCCCCTACGGTGAATTTATAAATCTGTGCAATATGCAATAATTTTTCTTTCATTTAAATATAAAAAAATCTGCAATGAAATGCTAAATACATTTTTATTGCAGATTTTTTATCTCTATACCGGTATTTTATATCTTTAATGGATTACTTATTTTTAATTTCATCCCAATATTTTTTGTAGCTCTGCTCGGTTTTATTATCGCCGTATTCATAATAAACGCGGTCTTTAATTTCATCGGGCAGATACTGCTGTTTTACATAATGCTTTGGAAAAGCGTGAGGATATTTATAATTCTGTCCCTTTATTGCCGCATCCTCACCGTCAAAATGCTTGTTCTGCAGTTGACGGGGTACCGATGTGGCAATTCCCTTTTCTACATCTGCCATTGCGGCGGCTATGGCATCGTGCCCCGAATTGGATTTTGGACTTGTGCTTACAAGAATAACCGCATCAGCAAGAGGCAGGCGAGCCTCAGGCAGACCAAGCATAAGTGCCGAATCCACACAAGCCTTTACTATTGGAATTATGTTTGGGTGGGCAAGACCCACATCCTCACAGGCGCAAACCAAAAGTCGCCTGCACGCAGATTGCAAGTCCCCCGCCGCCAAAAGTCGGGCAAGATAATGCAATGCGGCATCGGGGTCACTGCCCCGCATTGATTTTTGGTATGCCGAAATAACATCATAATGGTCATCGCCCTCGCGGTCATACCGCATACCGCTCTGCTCGGTAAGGGTTTCGGCAGTTTCGTTACTAACCGTTATTTTAGTTTTACTATTTGTATAATCTTGATTGCCCGTTAAAAAGCAAAGCTCGGTTGCGTTAAGAGCCTTTCTAAGGTCACCCCCCGAGCCATAGGCTATGATTTTTAAAACATCCTCCTCTAAAACAAGGTCGGCGTTGTTTTCATTGGCAAGGGTGTTAAAGGCGCGCTCTATAAAAATTGCAATATCATCAGGCGCAAGAGGTTTGAACTCAAACACTGTAGAACGGCTGAGTATTGCGTTATAAACATAAAAATAAGGATTTTCGGTTGTGGATGCAATAAGGGTAATATCGCCATTTTCAATGTATTCTAAAAGGGTTTGCTGTTGCTTTTTATTAAAGTACTGAATCTCATCCAAATAAAGCAGAATACCATTTTGATTCTCTAAATCGGAACGGCTGGCAATAATATCCTTTAAATCAGAGGTAGAGGCTGTTGTAGCATTAAGGCGATAAAGGGTTTTGCCGCTACGCCTTGCAATTATATTTGCAACGGTGGTTTTGCCCACACCTGATGGTCCGTAAAATATTAAATTGGGAATTTCGCCGCTTTCAATAATACGGCGCAAAATTTTGCCCTCATCCAGCAAATGGTGTTGACCCACAACCTGCTCCAGCTCGGTAGGACGCACACGGTCGGCAAGGGGTGTTTTCACGGCAAAAGCCTCCTTAAAAATGATTAATATAATTGTAACAGAAAAGCATAATAAAATCAACAAATAAATAACACATCACAAAAAATCAGCCTTTGGAAATACCACAAGGCTGATTTTTAAATACTAACCTATTAAATTAGTGCTTGTTGTTTTTAAAGCCGGGACGACCACCCTTGCGGGGACGGTCAGCCTCGCCGTTATCTTCGGGGGTAAGACCCTCAATCTCAATAAGAGCATCACGGCGGGAAAGATTAATTCTGCCCTGATCGTCAATTTCGGTAACCTTAACGATTACTTCGTCGCCAACGGTAACGCAATCCTCAACCTTTTCAACACGCTTAACATCAAGCTTGCTGATGTGAACAAGACCTTCCTTACCGGGGGCAATTTCAACAAATGCGCCAAAGCTCATAAGTCTGGTAACTCGACCCTTGTAAACTGCGCCAACCTCGGGGTCAAGGGCAATGGTTTCAACAATCATAAGGGCGCGCTTTGCGTTTTCTGCATCGATTGCAGAGATGAATACATTACCGTCATCATCAATATCAATCTTACATTCGCAGTCGGCCTGAATCTTTTGAATAACCTTACCGCCGGAACCAATAACCTCACGAATCTTGTCGGGGTGAATCTTGGTGGTGAGCATTTTGGGAGCATATTTGGAAACCTCGGCTCTTGCCTCGGGAATACACTTAAGCATAACTTCATCAAGGATGTAAAGTCTGGCCTTGTAGGTTTTCTCCAGAGCTTCCTTAATGATTTCGGGGGTAAGACCGTGAATCTTAAGGTCCATCTGAATAGCGGTGATACCCTTATGAGTACCTGCTACCTTAAAGTCCATATCGCCGAAGAAGTCCTCAAGACCCTGAATATCAACCATAGTCATAAAGCGATCGCCTTCGGTAATAAGTCCACAGGAAATACCTGCAACGGGTGCCTTAATGGGAACACCTGCATCCATAAGTGCAAGGGTAGAGCCACAAATAGAACCCTGAGAGGTAGAACCGTTGGAAGAAAGAATTTCAGAAACAAGGCGGATTGCGTAGGGGAACTCCTCCTCGCTGGGGATAACGGGCAGAAGTGCGCGCTCTGCCAAAGCACCGTGACCGATTTCACGACGACCGGGGCCGCGGGAAGGTCTGGTTTCGCCAACAGAATAGGAGGGCATATTGTAGTGGTGCATATAGCGCTTGGTTTCTTCACTGTCAATACCGTCTAAAAGCTGAGCATCACGAACAGGACCTAAAGTAGCAATGGTGAGAACCTGTGTCTGACCACGGGCAAAAAGGCCTGAACCGTGTACGCGGGGAAGAAGTCCAACCTCAGAAGAAAGAGGACGGATATCATCAATACCACGACCGTCTACACGCTTGCCATCATCTAAAAGCCAACGACGAACAACAAACTTCTGAAGCTTGTACATACATTCGTCAATCTTCATTTCCATTTCGGGATAAAGCTCATCAAATTTAGCGTGAACTGCATCATAAACGGGGAGCAAACGCTCGTCACGAACATTTTTATCATCGGTATCAAGGGCTGCGCGAACATCCTCAATAGCAAACTCTTTAATAGCCTCAAACATCTCGGGATCGGGGTCAGAGGTTTCAAAGGTGAACTTCTCTTTACCGATTTCAGCCTGAATACCCTTAATAAATTCAACAATCTTCTGGTTTTCGGCGTGACCCTTCATAATACCGTCAAACATAACATCGTTGGGGATTTCGTTAGCGCCTGCCTCAATCATAGCAACCAAATCAGCAGTTGAAGCAACGGTTACCTGCATTTCGGATTTTTTTTGATCCTCTGCGCCGGGGTTAAGAACGATCTGACCGTCAACATAGCCAACGGAAACACCGCTGATAGGACCCTCCCAAGGGATATCAGAAATAGAAAGCGCAATGGATGCACCAATCATACCAACGATTTCGGGTGAGCAATCGGGATCAACCGACATAACTGTACAAACAACCGAAACATCGTTACGCATATCCTTGGGGAACAAGGGGCGAACGGGTCGGTCGATAACGCGGGATGCTAAAATTGCCTTATCGGTGGGCTTGCCCTCACGGCGGGTAAAGGAGCCGGGAATACGACCTACGGAATAAAGCTTTTCTTCAAAGTCTACCGAAAGGGGTAAAAAGTCAATGCCGTCACGGGGCTTTGCCGATGCGGTAGCGGCGCAGAATACTGCGGTTTCGCCATAGCGAACAAGGCAAGAACCGTTAGCAAGCTGTGCCATTTTGCCAACTTCAACGCTAAGGGTACGGCCGGCAAATTCGGTACTGTAAACCTTAAAATTTTCGTACATTTTTGTTTTCCTCCAATTTTTAAAAAATTTATTTTTTCAGCTGAAGGATTAGCAATAAATTCACGGTTTAATGGGATTTTTAGCTGAGCTTAAGCCGTCAATTTACCGCTAATACCCCTCGGCTGGATTTAATGTTTTTTGTATTTTAAAGGAAATTCATCACTTCAAAATACAAACAGACAGACCGAACAAATAGCTTTGTCGGTCTGTCGGCTCGGAAATTACTTACGGATGTTAAGTCTCTTAATGATGCTACGGTATCTTTCGATATCGTTCTTCATAAGATAAGCGAGAAGATTACGGCGATGACCAACCATCTTAAGCAGACCGCGGCGGCTGTGATGGTCCTTTTTGTGAACCTT
>JAGAOS010000071.1 GCA_017623575.1 Clostridia bacterium | reverse complement strand
ATGTTTGTAGAGCATATTTGGTCCTCCGTTCATGGTTACTAGTCATTTCCATTTTAACGGATTTTTGCCAAATATGCTCTACTTTTTTAATTTTTTTCTTGTAAGCTCTATTTGGTTACCCCAACATTTATTATAGAGCCAAATTAAATCACTTTTTAAAACGCACTCCAAAATGTTTGAAATTTGGGGTGCGTTTAAATTAGCCGGTTGCTTTTGCGCTATAATAATCCAATTCTTGATTTGTGGCTTGGAATAATATATAATATTGTTATAATGTTTTTGTTCAGCCTGAATTAACTCTAAAAATTATAAAACAAAGGTGAAGAAATATGGAAAAAACAGTTTTAATAGGTCTTGGCGGCGTTGGAAAAAGGGTTGTAAAAAATGTTGCCGGTTCGTTGCACCATAATAATCGTCTTACTAATAATGATGATATATATTGTGCTGTGCTGGATATGTTTATAGATGACGGGGATAAGGAATCTGATGTATTGTACATACCTTTTTATAATAACATAACAGTAAGAGATGTATTAGAGGCTTATAGTGAAAAGGGAATAAGGGATTGGTGTCCTGAAAGCCCCGCTTTTCTTCACCAAAATATTGCAGAAATGTCTTTAGGCTCCCGTATAAAGGGCAGATTAGCCTTTACTGATTGTATTGAAAGGGGTGGCTTAAAGCCCCTGGAGGACTTGCTTAATAAAGCATTTAACCACGATGACCCTATTAAAATAACATTGGTGGGTTCTATTGCAGGCGCCTTTGCATCCTGCGGAATAATTCAACTTGCGTTATGGCTCAGAAATTTTCTTAAAGGCAATAGATTCACCATAGAATGTATGCTTATGTTGCCCGATGTTTATGATGTGATGCGCATACCCAGTGAGGAAAAACTATACCTTTATGGTTACGGTTATGCCACCTTTAAGGAGTTAAATGCAATTAACAAAATCAAATTGGTGGGGAAGGCACCAAATACACCGCAAATTGAGTTTGACGATTTATTTGATAGTGAAAAGGATTGCGCTACAGATGAACCTCTTTATGATTTGGTTTATTTATTTGGCGGAATAGATAAAAACGGTGCGCGTTTTAACAGCTATGATGATTATATAAATAATCTTTCGCAAATTGTTTATGCGCGTTTGTTCACAGGTATGAAAACGGCTGTTAATAGTTGTTGCAGTAATGTATATTTTGTGGATAATGAGCCTAAATACAGTTCATTGGGTCTGGCAAAGGCGGTTTACCCTAAACAAAGCGTAAAGGAATACTGCACTATTCGTTCAATACAGGAATTTTTAAGCAATTGGGTAAAAATTAATGACACCCTTAATGACTTGGTTAATGGTGATAAAGAAGCTCTCGCCACAAAGAAAACAAGATTTATAGAGTGTTTTGAAGCTCTAACAGAGGGTGAAATCAACATCTCTGATTTTAATGTAAAGCTTCAGCCTTTTGCAGAGCAGACTAAAAACAAATCGGCTATGCTTTGCGACGGTGAGGTAGGTGAAAAACATTCAGATAAGGTTCGGGATTTTATTGTTTCGCTTAATAAAGAGCTCTCTTATATTGTTAAAACTGAAGGCGGTATTGATTATTTAGAGCACGAAAAAGAAAAATTGCTTTCAAACGAATATTGCTTGGAGGAGTTTAAAGCTCTTGTTAAAGAGCAGAGCTATATGTGTGAGGATATTATAGATAGCTTTGAAGAAAAGACTTTAAAGCTTGCGTATGATGTTGTCCAAAAGCTTTTTCCACATAATTTATCCTTTACAGATAAAGGCGATATTGACACCGCATACAGTCTTTTAACCTATACAAATGAATTAGGTGAGTGTTGTTTTATTCATCCTATAGTGGCTAAGTATATTTTAATCAAGCTTTATAATACTTTAGAAGCTGCCCTTAAAGGTATTGATTTATCAAAAGCAAAGGAAAAGCTTTTTAAAATCGACAGTATTTATACAGATAATTCTGCCACAGCAGCACAAGAAAAAACCTTTGAGGAGTATCTGGAAAGCAGAAGGTTTTATCAGTCTAAGGCTGGATTTTTAAAGCAGTTTAAAGAAAGATACGCAGAATTTAGCAATAAAAGAATTTGTGAATGTAAGGAATATGAACATAAGTTTTTGCAAAGGGAAGTGTATATTCGACTTTTGTCCAGAATAGATCAATTACTTGAGGAGCTGGAGAATATTTTAAATCGGCTTACAAGGGTTAAGGCAAAATTTGATTTTGCTCTTGAAGAAAATGTTGCAAGAACCTCAAATACGGATGCAAAAACTGTTTATGTTTTTGCAAGCAGGGATAATAAGGAGGAAATCTATCAGTCGCTTGGAATTTCCCCCGATTATAATGATGATGAAATTAATAAGGCGATTATGAGTTTAGTTTATGCTAAGGCTGATTATGTATGCGGTGGAAATAGCATTTTAGAAGCGATGGAGCATAGCTCTGCAGGGCTATCCAAAATATTAATTGATGCATTTGAAAATAAAATGCACTTGTACAGCGACCACATTAATATGGATATTTTCACTGCAATCGCCCGCGAAGATACTTTGAATACACAAACACCGTCCGAAAAGCTTGCAAATTACAAAGATAGATTGCGCCGTATGGCTGCGCCTTTTTGTATTTACAATTTTGATGATGAAAGCTCTGTCAGAATAGGAGCATTTTGGGGCTTTGATACCGTGGTTAGTAATACATACCCCTATGTTGGTGCTGTTCTTCCACAGGTTGCAGATAGCGAAGCTCCCTCAAATGAGCTGTGGTGTATGGTAGCCGAGCATGGAGTTTTGGCAGAGCAGTTTGATGATTTTAACGAAACAAAGGGCGGAAAATATTATACCAGCTATAATGGAATTATAAATAATATTGAGGCTGCTTGTGCCGATAAGGGCAATTCTTATTCGTTGGTAAAAACTCCTCATCTTGATAAAAGATGGCACAAAATCCTACCGCCTGTTTCAAATGAACAATAACATCTGATTGAAATATTAATATATTTTTGTTTACATAATTAATGAGGTGTTGTTTAATGAGAAATCTAACAATTACAAGAACCAAAAGCTTTGTGGGCTGTCTTGGTAAAATTAAGGTTTATATTGAGGATGCTTTGCATAGTGAACTTTATATAAACGATGTACCTTGCAGAAAACTGGGTGATTTAAAAAACGGCGAACAAAAAACCTTTGCGGTAGAAAATGAGTCGTTAAAGGTGTTTGTTATTGCCGATAAGCTCAGCAAGAATTTTTGTAATGAGTATTATCAGCTTCCCGCAGGGAACGAGGATATAGCTCTTTCGGGCAAAAACAGGTATAACCCTGCCGTTGGTAACCCTTTCCGTTTTGATAATAATGAAAATCCGGATGCTATTGCCAACCGCAAAAGGGGAAGAGGTATTGGCTTTGGTATATTAATTGTTGCTATTATCGTAGGCTTCCTTTTGGGATATTTTTTAACCAATGAACAAGAGCCTATGCCTGAAGTTTTTTCTTCAGGCGGTATGAGCATAGTTTTAACAGATGAATTTGCAGAAACCCCGGTGGATAAATATACCGCCACATACGACTCAAGGGATGTTGCGGTGATTGCTTTAAAAGAAGAATTCTCCCTTTTTGAGGGGTTTGAAAACTATACTCTGGAGCAGTATGCAAATCTGGTTATTGAGAATAATAATATGTCGGATACCGATATAAAAAATGTTAATGGGCTTATGAGTTTTGAATATACATATTTTAATCCTGAAACCAACAAAAACTACATATATTTTTCGTATGTGTATAAATCTGGTGATGCTTTCTGGCTTGTTCAGTTTGCAACCGAGGAAGATAAAGCTACAGAATATTTTGATGATATTGTTATGTGGGCAAATTCGGTGGAATTTGAAGGTTGAATAAAATAATGTAGCAGAGTTTAATAAAGTAATTTCGTCATAAAATACTGTAAGAGGGATGAAAAAACGAGGATATTTTAGTTGATTTTAATAATTTTTAAAATATCCTCAAAAAAAGCCAAAAAAGGACTTGACAATTTAATGGCAAACCATTATAATAATCTAGTCGCATGGCAATATGGCGGTATAGCTCAGTTGGCTAGAGCATTCGGTTCATACCCGAAGTGTCGTTGGTTCAAATCCGACTGCCGCTACCATATGGCGAAGGGGTGTCGAAATATCGGTGCCTTTTCATATGGCCCGGTGGTCAAGCGGTTAAGACACCGCCCTTTCACGGCGGTAACACGGGTTCGATTCCCGTCCGGGTCACCACATATGCGCCGGTAGCTCAGTTGGATAGAGTGTTTGGCTACGAACCAAAAGGTCGGGGGTTCGAATCCCTTTCGGCGTACCAAAAGACGGTACAAGCTTTTGCTTGTACCGTCTTTTTGCATATTCAGAAAGGGATGAGAACCCCGAAGGGGGTGTGCGTCGAAGCAGCCCAAAAGCCGCGAAAGGCTTTTGGGACTGTGAAGTCTCGAGCACCGCAAAGCCTTTTGGTAACCGCTCGGAGCGGTCAAAAGGGTGCGGGCGCAGAGTATCCCCCTCTCTCCGCCAAAACGAAAATCCTGTCGATTCTTGTCGGCAGGATTTTTGTTTTGTATTATTCATTTTTCATTATTCAATATTCATCATTCATTAAAACGGATTTTCGTAATGAATAATGAATAATGAAGTCGCTTCGCTGATGAATAATGAATAATTGATTTAAGCCACAACTTCTGTTATAATATAGAAAAGGTGGTATTGTAAATGAAGGTATTTTTTATTCGTCACGGTGAAAGCGTAAATAATTTAACAAAGCGCTATTCGGGGCAGTGTGACACCCCACTTACCGATAAAGGCAGGGAGCAGGCAAAGGCAATACGCCCAATACTTGCCGATATTGATTTTGATGTTGTTTATTCCAGCGATTTAAGCAGGGCAAGGGAAACCTGCAGTTTAGCTTTGCCCAATGCCGAGCCGATTATAACTAAAAAAATTCGTGAAATAGCCTTGGGCGAATATGAAAGCAGACCCTATTTTAATGAAGCTGATGACAGCGAAGAGGTGCAAAACTATTTAAAAAACAGGGCAGTTTTTAATTTTTCGCCCTTTGGCGGTGAAAATGCAGAGGATGTTAAAATCAGAATTACCGAATTTTTAAAGGAGCTTGAGGGTAAGCCCTATAAAAATGTGGCGGCATTTTGCCATGCCGGATTTATGTCTATTGTATTATCAAAAATTCTTGGCGCCGATATTGATAGATTTTCGGTTTTATGCCCAAACTGTAGTATAAGTGTGTTGGATTATGACGGTGAAAAATGGCGCCTTGCTTGTTGGAATTACGGCGCAAGGTTAGGCGAATCAAGTGAATAGAAAAAAGGTGTTGCATATTAAAAAGCAACACCATTTTTGTTTGAGTTAAAAATTTTATTATTTAATATTTGCAACTACAAGGTCGCCCATTTCACTGCAGGTAACTTTTTTGGTGCCATCTTCATAAATATCGCCTGTGCGGTAGCCTGCATCCAAAACGGCATTTACTGCCGCCTCAATAGCATCGGCTTCCTTTGCCATATTAAAGGAGTAACGGAGCATCATAGCGGCTGAAAGAATGGTGCCTAAGGGGTTTGCAATATTCATTCCTGCAATGTCGGGCGCAGAACCGTGAATAGGCTCATACATACCCAGCGTTGTGGAGGAAAGACTTGCAGAAGGCATCATACCAATGGAGCCTGTAAGCATACTTGCCTCGTCAGAAAGAATGTCACCAAACATATTCTCGGTAACAAGCACATCAAACTGTGAAGGGTTTTTAATAAGCTGCATTGCAGTGTTATCTACCAGAATGTCGCTGTATTCAACCTCGGGATATTCCTCGGCCAGCTTATGCATTGTTTTTCTCCAAAGGCGGGAAGAATCAAGTACATTAGCTTTATCAACCGATGCCAGCTTTTTGCGGCGCTTCATAGCCGATTCAAAAGCAACCCTGCCTATGCGCTCAATTTCATGCTCGGCATAGGTCATATAGTCGGTGGCCTCTAATTCGCCGTTTTTCTCCTCGGTAAAGCGTTTGCCAAAGTAAATACCGCCTGTAAGCTCGCGAACTATCATAAGGTCAATGCCATTGCCCACGATTTCCTGTTTTAATGGTGATGCGTTTGCAAGCTGTAAAAACAGGCAGGTGGGACGAAGATTTGCAAAAAGTCCAAGCTCTTTTCTAACGGCTAAAAGTGCCTTTTCGGGGCGGATTTCCGGTGGGCAGTTATCCCACTTGGGACCGCCAACCGCACCAAGAAGTACGCTGTCAGAGTTTTTGCAGATGTTCATACCCTCGTCGGTGATGGGAACACCAAATTTATCAATAGAGCAACCGCCAATATCAACATCCTCATAGTTAAAGGTGTGACCATAAAGCTCGGCGATTTTATCAAGAGTCTTAATGGCTTCGTTTACTATTTCGGGACCGATTCCGTCGCCCCTGAGTACTGCTATGTTCTTGTTCATTTTTTATTCTCCTTTAAGGGAATTCAAAAGTCCGCCCTTACGGATGATTTCCTTAATAAATTCGGGGAAGGGCTGTGCCTTGTAGCTTTCGCCCTTGGTTTTATTTTCAATAACACCCGAGTCAAAGTCAATTACAACCTCGTCGCCTGCTTCAATGCCCTCACTAGCATCAGGACATTCTAAAATAGGCAGACCAATGTTGATTGCATTGCGGTAGAAAATACGGGCAAAGGTTTTTGCAATTACGCAGGAAATACCCGATTCCTTAATGGCAATGGGAGCGTGCTCGCGGGAGGAGCCGCAACCAAAGTTTGCGCCGCCTACCATAATATCGCCCGCCTTAACCTTGTTTACAAATTCCTTGTCAATATCCTCCATACAGTGAGCGGCAAGCTCCTTGTGGTTGGCAGTGTTTAAATATCTTGCCGGGATAATAACATCGGTATCAATGTTGTTTCCGTACTTATGTACTGTTCCTTGTGCTTTCATTTTAAGTTCCCCCTTAATTAATCGTTTACCTTGTCGGGAGCAGTGATGTATCCCGTAAGGGCGCTTGCGGCGGCAACCGCAGGGCTTGCAAGGTAGATTTTAGATGTTACATGACCCATACGACCTACAAAGTTACGGTTGGTGGTGGCAACGGCAACCTCATCTTCGGCAAGGATGCCCATATAACCGCCAAGGCAGGGGCCGCAGGTTGGTGTGGAAACAACACAGCCTGCATCAATAAATATCTCTAAATAGCCTAACTTCATAGCCTCTTTGTAGATTTTTTGTGTTGCGGGAATAACTATGCAACGAACAACCTTTGCAATGTGCTTACCCTTCATAATCTCTGCTGCGGCGGCAAGGTCGGAAAGACGACCGTTGGTGCAGGAGCCTATAACCGCCTGGTCGATTTTAACATCAGTGAGCTCATCGGTGGATTTTGTATTCTCAGGCAGATGGGGGCAGGCAACTGTGGGAGCAATTGCAGATAAATCAATATCATAAACCTCATCATATTCGGCATCTGCATCGGCTGTAAAGATTTCGATTTCACGGTCAGAGCGTTCCTTTACATAAGCAACAGTCTGCTCGTCAACCTCAAAAATACCGTTTTTAGCGCCTGCTTCAATTGCCATATTAGCCATACAAAGTCTGTCATCAACAGAAAGGGAGGAAAGACCCTCGCCTGTAAACTCCATTGATTTATAAAGTGCGCCGTCAACGCCTATCATACCAATTATGTAAAGAATAACATCCTTACCCGAAACATATTTGGAAAGCTTGCCTTTAAGGTTGAATTTAATGGCAGAGGGAACCTTGAACCATGCCTCGCCCGTAGCCATACCTGCCGCCATATCGGTGGAGCCAACACCTGTGGAGAAGGCACCCAAAGCACCATAGGTACAGGTGTGGGAGTCGGCGCCGATTACAACATCACCGGGAACAACAAGTCCCTTTTCAGGTAGGAGAGCGTGTTCAATACCCATATCGCCCGCATCATAAAAATGAACTATATTCTGCTCATTTGCAAAAATGCGGCATTGCTTTGCCTGCTCGGCGGCTTTAATATCCTTGTTGGGAACAAAGTGATCCATTACAAGGGCGATTTTTTCATTGTCAAATACCTTGGTAAAGCCTGCCTTTTGAAATTCGTTAATAGCAACGGGGGAGGTAATGTCATTACCAAGTACAAGGTTGAGCTTTACCTTTATAAGCTGACCTGCCTCTACGCTGTCAAGACCGGCGTGGGCTGCCAGAATTTTTTGTGTCATTGTCATAGCCATAGTTTTTGCTCCTTTTATTTTGTGTGGTCAATATCGCGGTTGATAGCACTGATAAGCGCGTTAATGGATGCGTAGATAATATCGTTATGAACACCTGCGCCCCAATGTATAGTGCCGTCATTGCCTTTAATGCTAACATAAGCAACTGCCTTGGAGGTTGAACCTCTTTCCAATGCGTGCTCGGTGTAGGTAAGGTCGCTGAATTCCATATTCAGCTCCTTTTTAAGTGCGCCTGCGCAGGCATCAAGTCGACCGTTACCCGATGCGGAAATGATTTTTTCCTCACCATGAAGCACAATGGTCATAGTAGCGGTGAAAACATCACCCTCTTTATCAAAAATAACCTTTGTGCAATCAATGTTGTGACGAACATTAACAAAGCTCTCTTTAAATGCGGCGTGTACCTGTGATGGGGAAAGCTCATCGTGCTTATGGTCGGAAATATCTTTAATAAGGTAGCTTACGGTCTCGCGCATTTTTGCGGGAAGATTGTAGCCGTAGTTGTGCTCTAACAAATAACCTATACCGCCCTTGCCCGACTGAGAATTTATGCGGATAACATCAGTTTCATACATTCTGCCAACATCGGTTGGGTCAATGGGAAGGTAGGGTACGGTCCAATGCTCACAGTTCATTTCCTCTCTGTACTTCATGCCCTTTGCAATGGCATCCTGATGGGAGCCGGAGAATGCCGCAAATACCAGCTTGCCGCTATAGGGGGAGCGGTCATAAACCTGCATACGGGTAACTCTTTCATAAAGCTCGGCAATGGATGGAATGTCGCTGAAATCCAACATAGGGTCAACACCGTGGGAGAACATATTCATAGCAACGGTAATAATATCGGCATTACCTGTGCGCTCACCGTTGCCAAAAAGTGTGCCCTCAATACGGTCAGCACCTGCTAAAAGACCCAACTCACAATCGGCAACTGCACATCCGCGGTCGTTATGGGGATGAAGCGAAACTACAACATTTTCGCGGTATTTAAGGTTTTCGCACATATATTCAACCTGATTTGCGTATATGTGGGGGGATGCCATTTCTACCGTTACGGGAAGATTTATAATAGCCTTGCGGTCGGCTGTGGGCTTCCATACATCAAGCACTGCGTTGCATATTTCAAGGGCAAATTCAGGCTCGGTGCCGGTAAAGGATTCGGGGGAATACTCATAACGGAAGTTCATACCGTATTCCTCGGCAATCTCATTAAAAAGGGTTGCGCCCTTAACAGCAATATCAATAATTTCATTTTTAGGCTTTTTAAAAACCTGTTCGCGCTGTGCAACAGATGTGGAATTGTAAAGGTGAACTATGGCATTTTTACAGCCCTTAAGACTTTCAAAGGTCTTTCTTATAATATGCTCTCTTGATTGGGTAAGAACCTGAACGGTAACATCATCGGGAATAAGGTTCTGTTCAATAAGTGTGCGAAGGAAGGTGTATTCGGTTTCACTTGCGGCGGGAAAACCAACCTCAATTTCTTTAAAGCCAACCTCAACCAGCTTTTTAAAGAAATCCAGCTTTTCCTCCAGACTCATAGGAATCATAAGTGCCTGATTTCCGTCACGAAGGTCAACCGAGCACCATATAGGCGCTTTTTCAACCTTTTCTTTTTTCACCCAGTTCATACTGCAGGTGGGTGGGCTGTAAATTTGAGCTTTGTACTTGTTTACATTTTTCATACTTCGTAAACTCCTTTTGTTTTTTAAAAAATGGGGTTTGCGGATGAGTATATAAGAGCCGCGATAAAACAAAAACCGCCCCTTACAAAAAGTAAGAGACGGGATTAACCGCGGTACCACTCTAATTAATAATTACTTATTCACTCAATCCGACTTACGGATTAAAAAATCCGCGCTATCGTACATTCTGTAACGGGAATGAACCGTTCTTCCTACTTGCCGTAAGGCTTTCAGTCAACTGCTCCGGGGAGAGCTTGAAAAATTAATCACCGCCGATTTGCACCAAACATCGGCTCTCTGAAGGCTACCTTAATTTTCTTTTGCCCCATCAATGCATTTGAAAAATATAATAATTATTTGAATTATATACCTTTTTAATTTATTTGTCAAGCATTTTTTGAATTTTTATATGATTAATGTAATAACATAACCTATTCCATAGCCCAAAACCGCAGAGATAAGCTGAAATATTGTTGCTTTTAAAAGATTGGGCATTTTTTCACCTGTTTTTCTGTATTCTTCTAAATAGGTCTCCCGCTCGGGTAATGAAAGCGATTTGAAATAAGCCTCCTGTGCCCTTGCAACACCTAAATTCATAGAGGTTATGCCCCGTTCCAGATCATCAATTGACTGCATTTTTAATTTTGAATATGTTTTTGTGAAGCCAAGCATAACAGGAAAAACGGTAGCAAACTGTATATAATAATCTATTGTAAAGCCCATATAACTGCAAAAAACCATAGTGAAAACGGCAACTGCAAAAATACTGATCAGGCTTAAAATCATCATAAATTTTATTGCTTTGCAGTAGGTGATTTTGAATTTACGGGGGCCAAAGTGTATAAATACAATTGGAGCTATTGCCAAAATTAACGGAAGGTAAAATACAATATATTCGTTCATTTTTGTCTCCTGCAACTAAAAATTATTATGTATTTTTATTGTATATTAAAAGCTATTTTTTGTCAATATTTGTGTATTGTAATGAATAGTAAAAAACAGGTAAAAAAATCTTGTGGAATAAGAGTATATATGGTATAATACCTAGGATATATTTTTAAGGTAAAAGAGGTTGAAAAATTGGCAAAGCTTATGTCGGGAACTGTGGATATGACCATAGGTACCCCTTGGAAAAAGATTTTACAGTTCACATTACCTATGCTTATAGGTAATATAGCCCAGCAGTTTTACAGTACGGTAGATACCATTGTTGTTGGCAGATATGCCACTCATGGCGATAATGCTATTGCGGCGGTAGGCAGCGCCCTGCCAATACTTAATATGCTACTTGTTTTATTTATAGGAATTTCGGCAGGTGCCAGCGTTATGGTTGCACAGTATTTTGGCGCGAAAAACCGCAAGGCTCTTTCTGCAACGGTAGGTAACTGTATTACCGCAACGGCAATTGCCAGCGTAGGACTTATTGCTATTGCGGCACCCTTTATACGGCAGATTTTGGTGCTTCTTAATACCCCCGAAAATATTTTGCAGTGGTGCTATGAATACTTAATGATTTCCCTTATAGGCATTGCGGGTATGGCGTATTACAACATTTTAAGCGGTATTCTCCGCGGACTTGGTGATTCGGTTTCCAGCCTTATTTATCTGCTTGTTGCAACAGTTATAAACATTATTCTGGATATTTGTTTTGTTGCGGTGCTTCATATGGATGTTGCAGGTGTTGCTCTTGCAACCATAATTGCACAGTTTATATCCTCTGTTCTTTGCCTTATTAAGCTTTCCCGTATGAAACAGCATTTTGACTTTGGATTTAAATATTTAAAGCCACAAGGTACTTATATTAAAACTCTTGTTAAATTGGGACTACCTTCGGGACTTACTCAGGCAATAATATCATCAGCTATGATAATTGTTCAGTCCCTTACAAATCAGTTTGGTGAGCAGTTTATAGCCGCCAATGTAATCATAATGCGTGTAGACGGCTTTGCCATGATGCCCAACTTCTCCTTTGGTACCGCCCTTACCACCTATGCGGGTCAGAATGTTGGCGCCGGACTTTATGACAGAGTAACCAAAGGCGCAAAGCAGGGTACACTTATGGCGGTTGGATGCTCCACCGTAATAACGGGTGTAATACTTCTTTTTGGCAGACACCTTATGGGTGTTTTCACTGAAACTGCTGAGCTTGTAGAGCTTGCCGCCCGACTTATGTTTATTTTAGCTGTTGGATATATAGCAATGGCGGTAACTCAAGGACTTTCGGGTATAATGCGCGGTGCGGGTGATACTATGACTCCAATGTGGATTTCCCTTATAACCACCGTTGCGGTGCGTGTACCGTTAGCTTATGGAATATCATACCTTACAATCGCCGAAGGTATGCCCCACGGAATGAAGGAATGTATACAAATATCTCTTCTTTGCTCTTGGGTAACAGGCGCGATTCTTACCGTGATTTTCTTTGCCCGAGGCAAATGGAAAAATAAAGCAATTAAATAGTAAAAACCGCTTGACCAGTAATGGTTGAGCGGTTTTTTTGTGAAAAAATCCACACAAAAAATTATTGTTTATTGCAGAGGTTTATAATTTTACCGTTCGACCCTACTTTATAAATATGTTAAAAACTTAAAAATATCGGCATAATGTCTTTAAAAATGTGGGATATTAAATTAAAGGTATAATGTTTTAAATCTATTTGTATTCTGTCATTTTTTGCTAAAATTACAAGATTTTTGTAACATATGCACAAAATTACAGAGGCAAATATTTATATCTACAATTTAAAATATACAAAAATCCCCTTGCCAAGCAACACAGTTGGTGATATAATAAAAAAGTAATATTATGCGGTTTTGTTTGGTAAGGCTTAAAGGAAGAAAAAGTCTATGCCAAAAAATGAGTTTTCCGTAAATAAAAATTGGGGCAGAGTCCCTGTTGATAATGCTTATGAATTTTTAGGTGGTCATTTGTGTAATATAAATGACCAAAAAGGCGCATTGTTCAGAGTGTGGGCGCCAAATGCCGTTTCTGTTTCGGTTGTTGGCGATTTTAACGGCTGGCGGCTTGATGCAAATAAAATGGAGCGTATCCCCGGTGGCATATGGCAAGCCTTTGTGCCTAATGTAGGGGAGTACAGCCTTTATAAATTTGCCGTTACGGGCAGTAACGGTAATGTAGCTTTAAAGTCCGACCCATTTGCCTTTCATACCGAAACACCACCCCAAAATGCATCAAAGCTTTTTAATATAAGCAATTATATCTGGCAGGATGATAATTGGCTGAAAAATCGGGAAAAACACAATATTTATAACTTACCCATTAATATTTATGAGCTGCATCTGGGTTCTTGGCGTAGGCATAGTAACGGCAACCCATTATCCTATATTGATGCAGCCACTTCCCTTGCTGATTATGTAACCAATATGGGCTATACCCATATTGAGCTTATGCCCATAACCGAATACCCCTTTGACGGCTCGTGGGGATATCAGGTAACGGGGTATTTTGCTCCTACATCCAGATTCGGCACTCCAAATGATTTTAAAAAATTTGTTGATATTTTACACTCCCGCGGCATAGGTATTATTTTAGATTGGGTGCCCGCTCACTTCCCCAAGGATGAGTTTGGCTTATACCGTTTTGACGGCACCCACCTTTATGAGTATTCAGACTCTCGCAAGGGTGAGCATAAGTCGTGGGGTACTGCTGTTTTTGATTATGGCAGGGTAGAGGTTGCTAGCTTTTTAATCTCGTCAGCACTTTTTTGGCTTAAGGAATACCATATTGACGGACTTCGTGTGGATGCGGTTGCGTCAATGCTTTATTTGGATTATGGTCGTGAGGCAGGGCAGTGGTGTCCTAATGTTTACGGCGGTAATGAAAATTTAGAGGCCGTTTGGTTTTTATCAGAGCTTAGTAAAAGCGTTTTTGATTTCAGCCCATCAGTAATGCTTATAGCTGAGGAATCCACCGCTTGGCCTATGGTTACAAAGCCAACCTATGACGGTGGTCTTGGCTTTAACTTTAAGTGGAATATGGGCTGGATGAATGATATGCTGAAGTTTATGTCCATCGACCCGCTTGGTAGAAAATATAATCACAATGCCATAACCTTTTCCTTTTTTTATGCCTTTAGTGAGAACTTCATTTTACCCCTCTCTCACGATGAGGTTGTCCATGGAAAACGCTCTATGATAGGCAAAATGTTTGGCGATTATAATGAAAAATTCGCAGCACTTCGCACCTTTTATGCCTATATGATGGCGCATCCGGGCAAAAAACTTATCTTTATGGGGCAGGAGCTTGCCCAGTTTAATGAGTGGCGGTATTATGAGGAATTGGACTGGTGTCTGTTGGATTTTGAAGCCCACCGTCAGATGCAGTTTTTTGTAAAAAAACTTAATCATTTTTATCTTAGCGAGCCTGCCTTTTGGCAGCAGGATTTTAGTTGGCAGGGCTTCAGCTGGATTTCTCACGATGATAATAATCATAGCGTAATTGCCTTTCGTCGAATTGATTTATCGGGCGGAGAAATAGTAATTATATGCAATTTTTTGCCCGTTGAGCGTAAAAATTACCGCATAGGTCTGCCCCTTTTTGGTGAGTATGAGCGGATTTTTTCTACCGATGCCAGAAGCTTTGGCGGTAATGGTGGCGGAACGGATAAAATAAAATCCCAAAAAAAGCCTATGCACGGATTGGATTTTTCAGCAGAATTCAGTATTCCTTCAATGTCAGTATCGTACTATAGGTGTGTTAAAAAATTCAAGGTATCAAGTGTCGTGCCAAGGATTGACAAAACCCAATCTGAGGTTCGGCGTTAAAATACAGTAAAATAAAACTTTAGGAGATGAGGTTTTGAAAAAAACAGAATGCGTTGCCATGCTATTGGCAGGCGGTCAGGGTAGCCGACTTGGAGTTCTTACCCAAAAAATCGCAAAACCCGCAGTTCCCTATGGTGGAAAGTACAGAATTATTGACTTTCCCCTTTCTAACTGTATAAATTCGGGTATTGAAACGGTAGGTGTGCTTACTCAGTACCAGCCCTTGGAGCTTAATGATTATATTGGTTCGGGCAAGCCTTGGGATCTTGATAGACTCAGCGGTGGCGTTCATGTTTTGCCCCCCTACCAAAAAATAGAGGGAGCTGATTGGTACAAGGGTACCGCAAACGCAATCTATCAGAATATTCCCTTTATTGAGCGTTATGACCCTGAATATGTACTTATTTTATCGGGTGACCATATCTATAAAATGGATTATTCCGAAATGCTTCAAAGACATAAAGAAACAGGCGCAGATTGTACCATAGCCGTTTTGGAGGTTTCTTTGGAGGAGGCTTCCCGCTTTGGTATTATGAATGCCAATCCTGATGGCACAATCTATGAGTTTGAAGAAAAGCCTGCAAATCCAAAAAGCAATCTTGCATCAATGGGTATTTACATTTTTAATTGGCAGATTCTTCGCAAATATTTAGAGCAGGATGAAAAAGACCCTGCCTCCTCAAACGATTTTGGTAAAAACATAATCCCCACAATGCTTGCGGCGGGTGAAAAGCTTGTAACCTACCCATTCTCAGATTATTGGAAGGATGTTGGCACCATTGATTCCCTTTGGGAGTCAAACCTCGACCTTCTTAATCCCAAGGTGGAGCTTGACCTTTCTGACCCCAAATGGAGAATTTATTCCAGAACACCGTCTGCGCCGCCACAGTACATTGCCGATACCGCTGAGGTGCAAAACTCCCTTGTTACTGAGGGCTGTAATGTTTACGGTAAGGTGGATTTTTCAATTCTTTTTGATAATGTTACGGTTGAGGCAGGGGCAGAGGTAAGGGATTCCCTTATTATGCCGGGCGCCGTAATTAAAAGCGGAGCATCGGTTCAGTATGCCATAATTGCCGAAAATGTTGTTGTTGAAGGTGGCGCAACGGTAGGCGAACGCCCTGAAAATGTATCCAATTTGGATGATTGGGGTATTGCTGTTGTAGGTGCTGATCTGCTGGTTGGCAAAAATGCATCGGTAAGCGCCAAGGCAATGGTTACCGAATCAGTTAAGGAGGGCGAAAAGGTATGAAAAACAATAATGTAATGGGCGTAGTTTTCGCCAATGTTCACGATGATCTTATCCGCGAGCTTACCGAGGTTCGCTCTATGGCATCGGTGCCCTTCGGCGGCAGATACCGTATGATAGACTTCCCCCTTTCTAACCTTGTAAATGCAGGCGTTTCCAAGGTGGGTGTTATTCCTAAATACAATTATCATTCCCTTATGGACCACTTAGGCTCCGGTAAGCCTTGGGATCTCGACCGTAAAAGCGGCGGACTTTCCATTCTTCCCCCTTACCTTACCTCGGATGTTGATGTAGATGCAGGTCATATAGATTCCCTTAACACCGTTATGAGCTATCTTCGCGGCAGTAAGGAAAAATATATTGTTATGTGTGATGCCGATGTTGTAGGAAACATAGATATCTCTAAAATGCTTGACGCTCATTTTGAAAGCAAGGCAGATATTACTATTGCCTACAAAAACGGACCCCTGCCCAAAAGTAAAAACGATATTATGTCCTTTGAAATGGATAAGGACGGCAGAATAAACAAAATCCGTATTCCTGAAAATTTTGGTGTTACTTGTGATTTCAGTCTGGATGTTGTTGTTATGGAACGCGTTTTGCTTATGGATTTGGTTAAAACCGCAAGGGAGGAGAATATGAGCCGAAGATGGCGTGATGTTATTTCCTCCAGAATAGATCAGCTTAAAATCTATGGCTATGCCGTTAAGGAGTTTGCCTGGGTTATTGACGGCACCGAATCCTATGCAAATGCAAACTTTGCTCTGCTTAATCCTAAGGTGCGCGCCGAGCTGTTTGCAAGCGACCGTCCTATCTACACCAAAAACCGCGACGATGTTCCCACCCGTTACGGACTTAATTCCAAGGTTACCAATTCCCTTATTGCAGACGGTTGTGTTATTGAGGGTGAGGTTAATAACTGTATTATCTTCCGCGGTGTGCGCGTGGAGGAGGGAGCAAGCCTTTCCAATTGCATTATTATGCAGGATTCCGTAATTCGCCGCGCCGCCGATTTAAAGTTTGTTATTACTGATAAAAATACAGAGATTACCGAAGGCAGAGCCCTTTGTGGTGCACCAACGCATTATATGTCCATCCGCAAATCAGCTAAAGTCTGACCTCGGTTTAAATTTCCCACAGCACTTCCTTGGGGCTCAGGCGGTGCAGATAGCACAGCTCCTCACCCCAAAAAAGCCCTGTGAAAAATTTCTCCTCGAGGTTAGTTTGGTTTAATTTCCCCACAGCACTTCCTTGGGCCTCAGGAGGCCGTTCTCGAACGGGGAATGGGAGAAAAAACTTCGCAAATCACTCTATTAAAGGTTTTTTCTTGTAGGGGCGAGCATTGCTCGCCCGCATAAATAGCACAAACCTTTTTCGGGCGATTAATAATCGCCCCTACGGTGAATTTATAAATCCCAGCAATAAACAATAATTTATCTATTAAATTATATATTATCCTATACGAAAGGAAAAAGTAAATGAAAGTATTATTTGCCGCAAGTGAAGCATATCCCTTTGCTATGTCGGGCGGTCTTGCCGATGTAGCAGGCGCACTTCCTAAAGCGCTTCGTAGTCGTTTTGTAGGCTGTCGCGTTGTAATTCCTCTTTACGGAACTGTAAGTGAGGAAATGCGCAGCAAAATGAAATTTATAACTCATATTACCGTTCCTGTTGCCTGGCGCAGGCAGTATTGCGGTATTTTTGAAGCCCATGTGGACGGTGTAATCTATTATCTTTTGGATAATCAGTATTATTTTAAAAGAGATACCCTTTACGGTCATTATGATGATGCCGAAAGATTTGCATTTTTCTCCCGCGCCGTTTTAGAGATTTTACCTTATATTGATTTTATTCCCGATGTTATTCATTGTAATGACTGGCAAACTGCAATGATTCCCGTTTATAAGGATAGATATTATCACGACGGTATTTATCAAAACATAAAAACAGTATTTACCATTCATAACATTCAGTATCAGGGTAAATACGGCTATGAGCTTATGAGCGATGTATTGGGACTTTCAGATGATTCTGCCCATATTGTAGAGTATGAAAACTGTGTTAATCTTATGAAGGGCGGTATTGAGTGCGCTGACAGGGTAACCACCGTAAGCCGCACCTATGCCGAGGAAATTTTAACCCCATGGTTCTCTCACGGATTAGATGAGATTTTAAAGCTTCGTCAGTTTAAGCTCAGCGGTATTGTAAACGGTATTGATGTGGATGTTTATAATCCCGAAACCGACCCCCTGATTTATGAAGGCTTTTCGGCAGAAAACCTTGCAGGCAAGGCCAAAAATAAGGCTGAGCTGCAAAAAGAAATGGGACTTCCCCAAAGGGATGATGTACCCGTAATAGGTATTGTAAGCCGACTTGTAGGTCACAAGGGCTTTGACCTTGTTAAAGCCGTTTTTGAGGATATTTTAAAGGCAGATGTTCAGTTTGCCATCCTTGGTTCGGGTGAGTGGGAATTTGAAACCTTCTTTTATGATATGAAGGAAAAATACCCCGATAAGGTAGGCCTTCGTCTGGGCTTTGTGCCTCAGCTTGCGCATAGAATTTATGCAGGTGCAGATATATTCCTTATGCCCTCTAAGAGTGAACCCTGCGGACTTGCTCAAATGGTGGCTCTGCGCTACGGCACTATTCCCATTGTTCGTGAAACAGGCGGTCTTAAAGATACCATTCAGGATAGCGGCGACGGTGAGGGCAATGGTTTTACCTTTGCCACATATAATGCCCACGATATGCTGGAGGCTGTTTGGCGCGCCCTTGCGGGATATGCCGATGCCGATGGCTGGAATACCCTTGTGTTGCGAGCTATGAATTGTGATAACAGCTGGAAACGCTCGGCAGGCGAGTACCTTAAAATTTATAAGGAAATTGCAAAATAAAGGGATCAAAAACAAAACCGCAGCTCTGCCGTAAGGCAAAACCGTGGTGATAAAATTAAAATCCCAAACAGCAAAATTTATGAAACAACCGCCGTTTTTACGGCGGTTTTACTCATTTTGCCCAAAATTAAAAAAAGGGACAAAAATCGCTTTTTATTCATTGACACAATTTTTAAAATATGGTATAATAATCTTGCTGTTTTGGGCGAAAAATTTTAAGCCCGAAAAATTAAAAATTCAATTATTTCTTTGTCCCTGACGGATTTAAAGTGGAGTACCACATGGAGCAAAGAAAATTTTAGGGGTATGCTATCCCGGCCGACCGTCTGGGCAGTCTTGTTTCATTTAAGGGGATAAGACCGCCTTTTTGCTTTTTATCAGGCATTTTTGTTTGTAATTTAACAGAAAGGAATGTTTATAAAATGAAAAAAGTTGCAATTATTATGGGTAGTGACAGTGATTTGCCCGTAGTTAAAAAAGCTGTAGATGTTTTGCGTGAATATGAGGTTCCTTTTGAGGTTCATGTGCTTTCGGCACATCGCACTCCTGAGCAGGCTAAAACCTTTGCAACCTTAGCCGCAGAAAATGGCTTTGGTGTTATGATAGCCGCCGCAGGTAAGGCTGCCCATTTAGCAGGCGCTATTGCCGCTAACACAGTTTTGCCCGTTATAGGCATTCCTATTAAAGCATCAGTTTTAGACGGTATGGACGCTTTGCTTTCTACCGTTCAAATGCCTGCGGGTATTCCCGTTGCCACCGTTGCTATTGACGGTGCCGCAAATGCCGCATTACTTGCCATTCAGATTTTGGCTGTAAATGATGCCGAGCTTAGCGCAAAGCTTAAAGCGGCCAGGGCAAAGGCTGCCCGCGATGTTCTGGAAAAGGATCGCCAGATAAATGAAGAGTTTTCACGCCAGTTTTAATGGCGTGCTTTGCGCCGACTTTTATGGTCGGCTGCAACTGTTTATATAGTAATTAGCATTAGTTCAGGAGTTGATATAAAATGGGAGGATTTTTCGGTGCGGTAACCAAAAAAGATGCTATGGTAGATGTGTTTTTTGGAACCGATTATCATTCGCATTTAGGTACAAGAAGGGGCGGTATGGCGGCTTATGACCCCGAAATCGGTCATCAGCGCGAAATACATAACATTCAGAATTCCCCCTTCCGCACAAAGTTTGAAAAAGTATTTGATGAAATGCGGGGCTTTGCCGCAATTGGCTGTATAAGCGATTTTGAACCCCAGCCATTGCTTATCCGTTCCAAGCTTGGCGTGTATGCAATTTGCAACATAGGTGTTGTAAATAATGCCGATGAGCTTATTAATGAATATCTGGCAGGCGGCGGATATTTTGATTCTATGACAGGCGGTAGGGTAAACCCCACCGAGCTCATAGCCGCCCTTATAAATAAAAAAGGCGATTTTGTTGAAGGCATTAAATTTGTTCATCAGGTTGTTAAGGGCACAACCACAATTATAATTCTTACCGATAAGGGCAGCATTATCGCCGCCCGTGACAGAGTCGGCAGACTTCCTGTTCAGGTTGGTAGAAATGATGAAGGCTACTGTGTTTCCTTTGAATCCTTTGCCTATCAAAAGCTGGGCTATGAGGATTATAAAGAGTTAGGTCCCGCCGAAATAGTGGAAATTACCGCTGATAGCTGTACCCAGCTTTCGGCTCCGGGTAAGGAAATGAAAATGTGCTCATTTTTATGGAGCTATTACGGCTACCCAAATTCCACCTATGAGGGTGTTAATGTTGAAATTATGCGTTATCGTAACGGTGGTATAATGGCTGCTCACGATAAAGAGGTTGGCAATGCCGAAACGGTGGATTATGTAGGCGGTGTTCCTGATTCGGGTACCCCCCACGCAATTGGTTATGCAAACCAAAGTCATATACCTTTTGCCCGCGCATTTATAAAATACACACCCACCTGGGCAAGAAGCTTTACTCCCCAAAAACAAATTGAGCGTAACCGAATAGCTAAAATGAAGCAGGTTCCCGTTCATGATTTAATCAAGGATAAAAATCTTCTTTTTGTGGATGATTCCATTGTCCGCGGAACTCAGCTTAAGGGTACGGTTGATTTTCTTTATGATAACGGCGCTAAGTCGGTGCATATGCGTTCGGCTTGTCCGCCAATTATGTATAGCTGTAAATATCTTAACTTCACCCGCGCTACTGATGAAATGGAGCTTATAGCAAGGCAGATTGTTATGGAGCTGGAGGGTGAGGAGGGCTTTAAGCATTTGGAGGAATATAGCGATCCATTCACCGAAAGAGGAAAAAATCTTCGCAAATCCATTGCCGAAAAGCTTAATTTTGCATCTTTGGAATTTCAGTCCTTAGAGGGTGTTATAAAGGCTATTGGTCTTGAACCCTGTAAGCTATGCACCTACTGTTGGAACGGCAAAGAATAGCCTTGATTAAATTGCCCATATTGAATTTTTGTTGCTCGGGCGGTGCAAATAGCACAGCTCCTCGCACAAAAAATCCAATCTGAACAATTTTCTCTGCGGCTACGAAACGCGTGGCGTTTCATCCAATTACGAATAGGTTTTTATTATCGCAAAAGCCCCGTTCCGCGTCCATGTCAATCGTGGTTTTAAGGCGGTCTTGGACCGGCGGGCGCGGGGTACGGTTGCACCTAACGCACAAGCTATGTCGAATAAAACCGGTCTTGTACCAGAGGTGAAAAATATGTCTTACACAAAAACCGAGCTTATAAAAGATTTTGAAAATCTCGGCATAAAATCGGGTGATAAAATTTTAATTCACGCATCCTTTAAAGCCATGGGCGAAATTGAAGGCGGAGCCAAAACCTTTTTTGATGCTCTTAAAGAGGTTTTAACCGATGAAGGCGCGATTGTAATTCCAACTCTTTCTTATAACCCCGTTTATCAAACGTTGGAGTTTGACATTAATAAAACACCTTCTTGCGTTGGGTGGCTTACCGAGTATTTCAGAACCGAGGTTAAAGATGTTATCCGCAGTATTCATCCAACCCACTCCTGCGCCGTATGGGGCAAGACTGCCGAATGGTTTACTGAGGGTCACGAAAAGGATGACACTCCAATCGGTGAAAATTCTCCCTTTGCTAAGCTTAGTGAGGTGGGCGGTAAAATACTTATGATTGGAAACGTAAACAATCACAACACCACCCTTCACGGAGTTGAGGAGGCAGGAAAAGCACCATATGTTTTCGATTATTCTGCCGAACCCATAGAATATAGGGTCACCAATTCTTTGGGCGAAACCTTCAAAATGAAGGTGCGGCGGCACAATATAGGACAGAGCGGCTTTTTACAGCAGTATTCAAGAATAGAAAATCTGCTAAGTGAAAGAGAGCTTACCTACGGCAAGCTTTTGGATGCTGATGCAACCCTTATGGACGCTAAAGCCGTATGGAAAAAAGGCGTAGAAAAAATAAAATCCGACCCATATTATTTCGTAGATAAAATATAAAATGTAGGGGATGGCGTCCCTGACGTCCCGTTCCCGATATCACAATCTAACATAAATTTAAGGAAAAGAGGAATAAACTATGAAAAATTCAAGATCCGAAAGCTACGCAGCAGCAGGCGTGGATATTACTGCAGGCTACCGCTCGGTAGAGCTTATGAAAAAGCATATTGCCAGAACTAAAAATGAAGGCTGTCTGGATGATGTTGGCGGCTTTGGCGGTTGCTTTGGCTTAGACCTTACAGGCATTAGTGAGCCTGTTTTGGTTTCGGGTACCGACGGTGTTGGTACTAAAATCAAGCTTGCAATGTTACTTGATAAGCACGATACCATTGGTATTGATTGCGTTGCAATGTGCGCTAATGATATTATCTGCTGTGGCGCAAAGCCCCTTTTCTTCCTTGATTATATCGCTTGCGGCAAAAATTATCCCGAAAAAATCGCCGATATTGTAGGCGGTGTTGCAGAGGGTTGTGTTCAGGCGGGTTGTGCCCTTATTGGTGGCGAAACTGCCGAGCATCCCGGACTTATGCCTGAGGATGATTATGACCTTGCAGGCTACTGCACAGGCGTTGTAGATAAATCTAAAATCTTAGATAAAAATACCGTTGCTGACGGTGATGTAGTTATCGCTCTTGCATCAACAGGTGTTCATTCCAACGGTTTTTCACTTGTTCGTAAGGTGTTCGATATTGAAAACGCAGATTTAACCGCCCCCGTAGCCGAGCTTGGCGGTAAATCCTTGGGTGAAACACTTCTCACCCCCACAAAGATGTATGTCAAATCTATGCTTGCCCTCTTTAAAGAGGTTAAGGTTAAGGCAGTTTCCCACATCACAGGCGGCGGCTTCTATGAGAATATTCCCCGCGCCCTGCCCGATGGCAAGAGCGTTAAGGTAGATAAGTCCGCACTTAAAATTCTGCCTATTTTTGAATATATAGCCAAGGTTGGTAACATTCCCGAGCGTGATATGTTCAACACCTTTAATATGGGTGTTGGCATGAGCGTTACCGTTGCTAAAGAGGATGCCGAAAAGGCAGTAGAAATCTTAAAGGCTAACGGCGAGGACGCCTACATTATTGGTGAGGTTGTTTCCTCTGACGAGGGTGTTATTTTATGATAAACACTAAAAAAATCGTTGTTCTGGTATCGGGCGGCGGTACTAATCTTCAAGCCCTTATTGATGCCGAAAGGGCAGGGGAGCTAGGCTCAGGTAAAATTACCTGCGTTATAGCCTCCAAGGCAGATGCCTATGCCTTGACCCGCGCCGAAAATGCTAACATTAAAACCCGCACTTTAATCAGAAAGGATTATGCCGATATTGCCTCCTACAGTGCGGCAATGCGTGACCTTTTAATCGAGGAGCAGGCAGATTTGGTTATCTATGCAGGCTTTATGACCATTTTGGATGAACAGGTCTGCGATGCCTTTAAAAACAAAATGATAAATGTTCACCCCGCGCTTATTCCTTCATTTTGCGGCAAAGGCTTTTACGGTCTGCATGTTCACGAAGAAGCTCTTAAAAAGGGCGTTAAGGTATCGGGTGCAACGGTGCATTTTGTAACCGCCGAGTGTGATGCAGGTCCAATAATTCTGCAAAAGGCGGTAGAGGTAAAAGAGGACGACACCCCCGAAACCTTGCAAAAAAGAATTATGGTTGAGGCAGAATGGAAGATTCTTCCCGCTGCCGCAAAGCTTTTCTGCGACGGAAAAATAACCGTTAAAGACGGTAAAACAATAATAGCTGAATAATTTGAAAGGGATGTGTAATAATGGAAATCAAAACTATTGCGAATGAACTTAATTCTCTTGCTTACCACGGCAGAGGAATTATAATCGGCAAATCTGCCGACGGCAAAAAGGCTGTTACCGCCTATTTTATAATGGGTAGAAGCGAAAACAGCCGCAACAGAGTATTTGTTGAGGATGGCGAGGGTATTCGCACTCAGGCTTTTGATGAAAGCAAAATGGTTGACCCCCACCTTATAATCTATGCTCCCGTGCGTGTGCTTGGCAACAAAACAATTGTTACCAACGGTGACCAGACCGACACAATCTATGAGCTTATGGATAGACAAATGACCTTTGAGCAGGCACTCCGCACTCGCGAGTTTGAGGATGACGCCCCCAACTACACCCCCAGAATCTCGGGTATTATCCGCCTTGAAAACGGCGATATGAACTATGCAATGTCCATTTTAAAATCTGCCGAGGGTGACGGCTCTTCCTGTCAGCGTTACACCTACGCTTATTCAAATCCCATTGCAGGTAAGGCAAAATTCATTCACACCTATAAGTGTGACGGAAATCCCTTACCAAGTTATGAGGGTGAGCCTAAAACCTTAGAGCTTCCCGATACCGATATTGATTCCTTAACCAAGCTTATCTGGGAAAATTTAAATGAGGATAATAAGGTATCCCTTTTTGTAAGATATATTGATTTAGAAACAGGAAAGTACGATTCCCGAATTGTAAATAAGAACAAATAATACAACACACAGACTTATTGGTTTAAATATTCAGCCTCTAGCGTCCAGTGTCTAGCATCTAGTACGAAAGGAAAATCAAAAATGAAAGAATTTGAACTTAAATACGGTTGTAATCCCAATCAAAAGCCTTCTAAAATCTATATGGCAGACGGCAGTGAGCTTCCTATTGAAATACTCTCAGGTCGCCCCGGCTATATCAATTTTTTAGATGCATTCAACTCCTGGCAGCTTGTAAAGGAGCTTAAAGCCGCTTTGGGTCTGCCCGCAGTTACCTCCTTTAAGCATGTAAGCCCCACCTCTGCCGCAGTAGGCGTACCCCTTTCCGACAAGCTTAAAAAGGCTTGCTTTGTAGATGATATTGAGGGTCTTGATGCTTCCCCCTTAGCCTGTGCTTACGCTCGTGCTCGTGGTACCGACCGTATGTGTTCCTTTGGTGACTGGGTAGCCCTTTCTGATGTTTGTGATGTTACCACCGCCTTAATGATTAAGCGTGAGGTTTCTGACGGTATCATCGCCCCCGGTTATGAGCCCGAAGCACTTGAAATTTTAAAATCCAAGCGCAACGGCAACTACAACATAGTTAAAATTGACCCCGATTATGTTCCTGCCGAGCTTGAAACAAAGCAGGTTTACGGTATCACCTTTGAGCAGGGTCGCAATAATTTTGAAATTAATCGCGAGCTTTTTTCTAACATAGTTACCGATAATAAGGATTTACCCGAAAGCGCAGTAAGGGATTTAATTATCGCCCTTATCACCTTAAAATATACCCAATCCAACTCGGTTTGCTATGCCGTTGACGGTCAGGCAATCGGTGTTGGCGCAGGTCAGCAGTCCAGAATTCACTGCACCCGTCTGGCAGGCACCAAGGCAGATACTTGGTTCCTCCGTCAGCACGATAAGGTTTTAAATCTTCCCTTCAAGGCAGATATTGCCCGTCCCACCCGCGATAATGTAATTGACGGCTATATCAATCGCAATGAAGAGGATGTTACTGCTGACGGAATTTGGCAGAACTATTTCACCGAACAGCCTGCACCCTTAACCGATGAGGATATTAAGGCTTACCTTTCTACCATTGACGGTGTGGCACTTGGCTCCGATGCCTTCTTCCCCTTTGATGATAACATTGAGCGTGCAAAACGCAGTGGTGTTAAATATATTGCTGAACCCGGTGGTTCAATTCGTGACGATGCAGTTATTAGCTGTGCTAATAAATATGGTATGGCAATGGCATTTACAGGAATGAGATTATTCCATCATTAATTAATTTGCCTATATTGAATTTTTGTTGTTCAGGCGGTGCAGATAGCACAGCTCCTCGCACAAAAAATCCAATCTAAACAAATTACATTAGTCTATAGCACCAAAAAAGCCGTCCCCGGACGGGGAAGGGGGACCGGCGCACGCCGGTGGAAGGGGAGAAATCCTACCCCAACAATATATTAATGAATTTCACTAACACAGAAATGGAGAAATAAAATGAAGGTTATGGTTATCGGCGGTGGCGGACGCGAGCATACAATAATCAAGTCCCTTAAAAAAAGCCCCGCAATTGATACTATTTTTGCTTTGCCCGGTAACGGCGGTATAGCAGAGGATGCTATATGCGTTAACATCGGCGCAAAGGATATTCCTGCAATAGTGGATTTTGCAAAAAAAGAAAACATTGATTATGCAGTTGTAGCACCCGACGATCCGCTGGTTTTAGGCTGTGTGGATGCCTTAAACGAAATCGGTGTTAAGTGCTTCGGCCCAAACAAAAACGCCGCCATTATTGAAGGCAGTAAGGTTTTTTCAAAAAATCTTATGAAAAAATACGGTATTCCCACCGCAGAATATTTTGTTTTTGACAATGCCGCTGATGCTTTAGACCATCTTAAAACTGCAGATATTCCCGTAGTTATCAAGGCAGATGGTCTGGCTCTTGGTAAAGGTGTTATAATAGCCACTACCCGTGATGAAGCTTTGGATGCTGTTCGCTCTATTATGGAGGATAAGGTCTTTGGTGAAAGCGGAAACAACATTGTTGTGGAGGAATTTTTAACCGGTCCCGAGGTGTCCGTTCTTGCTTTTACTGACGGTAAAACCTTGGTTCCTATGGTTTCTTCAATGGATCACAAGCGCGCAGGAGATAATGATACAGGTCTTAACACAGGTGGTATGGGTACAGTTGCCCCCAACCCTTATTATACTGAGGATGTTGCTAAGGTTTGTATGGAAACAATCTTTTTGCCCACTATGAATGCAATGAATGCTGAGGGCAGAACCTTTAAGGGTTGTCTTTATTTTGGACTTATGCTTACTCCAAAGGGTCCCAAGGTTATTGAATATAATTGCCGCTTTGGCGACCCCGAAACTCAGGTTGTGTTACCCCTTTTGGAGAGTGACTTGTTCACCATTATGCAGGCTGTTACCAATGAAACCTTAACCCCCGAAATGGTAAAGTTTAAAAGCGGTGCCGCTTGTTGCGTAATAGTTGCATCAAAGGGCTACCCCGTAAAATATGAAAACGGCTTTGAAATTAAGCTTCCCAAGGCTACTGACGACACTGCAGTTTATGTCGCAGGCGCCAAAAAAGAAGGGGACAGGCTTTTATCGGCGGGCGGTCGTGTGCTTGGTGTTACCGCAGTGGGTAATACCCTAAGTGAGGCTATTGATAAAGCCTATGCCGCAACAGAGAAGGTAGAGTTTGAAAACGGATTTTACCGTAAGGATATTGGTCAGCGTGCCTTAAAGGCATTTAACTAATAAAAGTTTAAGGTGGATTTTTGAATTATGGTTTATAGAATTTTTGTTGAAAAAAAGGCGGGACTTCGCCATGAGGCCGACCATTTAAAGGAAGATATTGTTTCCTTTTTGCAGATTAAAAATCTTAAAGCTTTAAGGCTTATCAATCGCTATGATGTAGAGAATATCACCGAGGAGCTTTTTGCCGCTTCGGTTTCTACCGTATTTTCTGAGCCTCAGTTAGATGAAACCTTTGAAAGCTTTTCGGATGACAGCGCCAAAATAATTTTTGCAGTTGAGTATCTTCCCGGTCAGTTTGACCAGCGTGCCGATTCTGCCGCGCAGTGCGTGCAGATTATTTCAAAGGGGGAGCGTCCCACAGTTCGCACCGCCAAGGTTTATGCCCTTTACGGAGACCTTACTGCAGAAGAAATTGAAAAAATTAAAAAGTATGTTATCAACCCCGTTGAGGCAAGAGAGGCAACCTTAGAAAAGCCCGAAACCTTGGCTACCGATTATGAAATTCCTACCGAGGTTAAAACTCTTGACGGATTTTTAAAGCTGGATAGAAAGGGTCTTGAGGAGTTTGTTGCAACCTATGGTCTTGCAATGGATGCCGATGATATTGCCTTCTGTCAGGAATATTTCAAAACCGAGGACAGAGATCCCACTATCACTGAAATCCGTATGATTGATACCTACTGGTCGGATCACTGCCGTCATACCACCTTCCTTACCACTATTGATAGTGTTAAGTTTGAGGATGAGCTTTTACAGTCGGCTTATGATGAGTATATTGAAGCCAGAAAAGAGCTTGGCAGAACAAAGCCTATAAATCTTATGGATATTGGTACCCTTGCCGCTAAATATTTAAAGAAGCAGGGTAAATTAGATAAATTGGATGAATCAGAAGAAATTAATGCCTGTACCGTTAAAATCAAGGTTGATGTAAATGGCGTAGAGGAGGATTGGCTTTTACTCTTCAAAAATGAAACCCACAACCATCCTACCGAAATTGAGCCCTTTGGCGGTGCCGCTACCTGTATTGGCGGTGCTATTCGTGACCCCCTTTCAGGTCGTTCCTATGTTTACGGCGCAATGCGTGTTACGGGTGCCGCTGACCCCCTCCGTCCGGTAGATAAGACTATGGAGGGTAAATTACCTCAGAAAAAAATCGTTACTACCGCCGCCGCAGGCTACAGCTCCTATGGTAACCAGATTGGTCTTGCAACAGGCTTGGTAGATGAAATTTATCACGACGGCTATGCCGCAAAGCGTATGGAGATTGGTGCTGTTGTTGCCGCAGCTCCCGCTAAAAATGTTCGCAGAGAATGTCCCGACCCCGGAGATAAAGTAATCCTTCTTGGTGGTCGTACCGGTCGTGACGGTTGCGGTGGTGCTACCGGTTCCTCTAAATCTCACAATCTTCAGTCACTTGAAAGCTGTGGCGCAGAGGTTCAAAAGGGTAATGCTCCCGAGGAAAGAAAGCTTCAGCGTCTGTTCAGAAATCCCGAGGCATCCCTTTTAATCCGCCGTTGTAATGACTTCGGCGCAGGCGGTGTATCGGTTGCTATTGGTGAGCTTGCCGACGGACTTCTTATTAATCTTGATAAGGTACCCAAGAAGTATGACGGACTTGACGGTACCGAGCTTGCAATCAGTGAATCTCAAGAAAGAATGGCGGTTGTTGTTGAGCCTAAGGATGTTGACCGTTTCTTAGAGCTTGCCGCAAAAGAAAACTTAGAGGCTACCGTTGTTGCCGAGGTTACTGCCGAAGCAAGACTTCGTATGACCTGGAACGGCAAAACTATTGTTGATATCTCCCGCGATTTCTTAAATTCCAATGGCGCAGAAAAGCACATTGATATTGCTCCTGCCGCCGCAAAGGATTATAAAAAGGAAACTCCCGCCGACTTTGCAGAGGGTATGAAAGCCCTTGCGGGTGACCTTAATATCTGTTCTAAGCGTGGTCTTAGTGAGCGCTTTGACTCTACAATCGGTGCGGGTACAGTGCTTATGCCTTTTGGCGGTAAAAATCAGCTTACCCCCATTCAGGCTATGGCTCATAAGGTTTCCCTTGAAAAGGGTGAAACCAACACCTGTTCGGTTATGGCATACGGCTACAACCCCTTTATCACCTCTGCAAGCCCCTACCACGGCGCATATTTAGCAGTTGTGGAATCGGCCGCAAAGCTTATTGCATCGGGCGCTAAGTTTGAGGATGTTTATTTAACCTTCCAGGAATATTTTGAAAAGCCCTTAAAGGACGGTAAACGCTGGGGCAAACCTCTTGCCGCGCTTCTTGGTGCATTCAAGGCTCAAAAGGAGCTTGGAATTGCCGCTATCGGCGGTAAGGACTCTATGAGCGGCTCCTTTGAGGATTTAGATGTTCCCCCCACACTTGTTTCCTTTGCAGTAACTACCGAAAAATGCACCGATATTGTTTCTCCCGAATTTAAGGGTGCAAACCATAAGGTTGTTTTAATTACTCCCGAGTATGATGCAAACGGACTTCCTGTTACATCTTCACTTTTAGAGGTGTTTGATAAGGTTACCGAGCTTACCCGCAGTAAAAAGTGCGTAGCCTGCTATACACCCGGTATGGGCGGTGTTGCCGAGGCTGTACTTAAAATGGCTATTGGTAACTCTATTGGATTTAAGTTTGCTCCGGAGCTTTCTCTTGATGAAATCTTTGGTTATGCTTATGGTAGCTTTGTTTTAGAGCTTATTGAGGATGTAAATGTTGGCAGAGTTATTGGTGCAACCACCGAGCAGGAAAAAATCTGCCGTGACGGTAACTGTGTTGCACTTGATGAGCTTCTTAAAATCTATGAAGATAAGTTGGAGCCTGTATTCTCCTGCAATATTAAAACCGAGGGCAAAGAGATTAAAACCGTAAGCTATGAAAATGGCGAAAAACTTTCGCCTTCAATAAAGGTTGCAAGACCTAAGGTTTTAATTCCTGTATTCCCCGGTACAAACTGTGAGTACGATTCAGCAAGAGCGGCAGAGCGTGCTGGCTTAGAGGCCGAAACTGTTATCATCCGCAACCTTTCTGCATCGGCTATTGCAGAATCTACCGAATACTTTGCAAAGAAGCTTGCAGATAGTCAGATAGTATTTATCCCCGGTGGCTTCTCGGGCGGTGACGAACCCGAAGGCTCAGGTAAATTTATTACCGCCTTCTTCCGCTCACCCGAGGTTAAGGATGGCGTTATGAAGCTACTCCGCGAGCGTGACGGTTTAATGTGCGGTATCTGTAACGGCTTCCAGGCACTTATTAAGCTTGGCCTTGTTCCCTACGGCGAGATTATTGATACTGATGCTGATTGCCCCACTCTTACATTCAATACCATCGGTCGCCATCAGTCTAGAATTGTTCATACCCGCGTTGCCTCTACCAAATCTCCCTGGATGAGTAAGGCAAAGGTTGGCGAGGTTTATACCGTTCCCATCTCTCACGGTGAGGGTCGCTTTATTGCAAGTGAGGAGCTTGCCGCAAAGCTTGCCGATAACGGTCAGATTCTTACCCAGTATGTAGATTTAAACGGCAATCCTACCGATGATGTTCGCTTTAATCCCAATAATTCCGTATGGGCTATTGAGGGTATTACCTCTCCCGATGGTCGCGTACTTGGTAAAATGGGTCACAGCGAGCGTGTAGGTGATAATCTCTACCGCAATGTTGAGGGTAACTATAACTTAGGTCTGTTTGACAGTGCCTTTGAATATTACAAATAAGGGTGATTAATATGTATAAATCCGATATTGAAATTGCTCAGGAATGTGTAATGCAGCCTATTACCGAAATTGCCAAGGCAGCCAATGTAGATGAAAAATACATTGAACAGTATGGTAAGTATAAGGCAAAAATTGATCTCGCGCTTCTTAATGATACCAACCGTGAAAACGGTAAGCTTGTTTTGGTAACCGCCATTACCCCCACCCCTGCGGGTGAGGGTAAGACCACTACCACCATTGGTTTGGCAGACGGTCTTAAAAAAATCGGCAAAAATGTTACGGTTGCTCTTCGCGAGCCCTCTTTAGGTCCCGTTTTTGGAGTTAAGGGTGGTGCCGCAGGCGGTGGTTATGCTCAGGTTGTACCTATGGAGGATATTAATCTGCATTTTACAGGTGACTTCCACGCAATCGGTGCGGCAAACAATCTTCTTGCCGCTATGTTGGATAACCATATTCAGCAGGGCAATGCTTTGGGTATTGATGTTAAAAAAATCACCTGGAAGCGTTGCGTGGATATGAATGACCGTCAGCTTAGAAATGTTATTGACGGTTTGGGTGGTAGAATGCAGGGTGTTCCCCGTGAGGATGGCTTTGACATCACCGTTGCAAGTGAAATTATGGCGGTTCTCTGCCTTTCCAATTCCATTACCGACCTTAAAGAGCGTCTTTCCCGTATAATTGTTGGCTACACATATGATGATAAGCCCGTAACCTGCGGTGAGCTTAAGGCGGCAGGCGCAATGACAGCGCTCCTTAAGGATGCTATCAAGCCTAATCTTGTGCAGACCTTAGAAGGCACCCCCGCATTTGTTCACGGTGGACCTTTTGCAAACATTGCCCACGGCTGTAACTCCGTAATGGCTACCAAGCTTGCCCTTAAAATGGGTGATTATGCTATTACCGAGGCAGGCTTTGGCGCCGATCTTGGTGCAGAAAAATTCTTGGATATTAAGTGCCGTATGGCAGAGCTCACTCCCGATGCCGTTGTAATTGTTGCAACCGTTCGCGCCCTTAAAATGCATGGTGGACTTGCAAAAACCGAGCTTGGCAATGAAGATTTGGTTGCTTTAGAAAAGGGTATTCCCAACCTGCTTCGTCATGTTTCCAACATTAAAAATGTTTATAAGCTTCCTTGCGTGGTTGCTGTAAACCGTTTCCCCACCGATACCGATAATGAAATTGATTTCATTATTGCAAAATGCAAGGAGCTTGGTGTAAACACCGTTCTTTCTACCGTTTGGGCAGAGGGTGGCAACGGCGGTATTGACCTTGCAAAAGAGGTTGTTCGCCTTTGCGAAGAGGAAAAGGGTGACTTCACCTTTGCCTATGAGCTGGACGGTACTATTGAAGAAAAAATCGAAGCCGTTGTTAAAAAGGTTTACGGCGGTGACGGTATAAATATTCTTCCTGCCGCTAAAAAGCAGATTGCACAGCTTACCGAGCTTGGCTTTGCAAACTGCCCCGTTTGTATGGCAAAAACACAGTACAGCTTTTCGGATGACCCTGCAAAGCTCGGCGCACCCGATGGCTTTACCGTAACTATTAAAAATGTTAAGGTATCTGCAGGCGCAGGCTTCATAGTGGTGCTTACAGGCGATATTATGACAATGCCCGGTCTTCCCAAGGTACCCGCCGCAGAAAAAATAGATGTTGATGAAAACGGCAAAATCACAGGCCTTTTCTAAAATTAAACACAAATCCGTCCGAAAAAATCGGGCGGATTATTTTTTCTCTTGTTAATTTGTGCAGAAAGTGTTAATATAAATAAGAGGTGGTAAAAATGTATAAGTATGAAACCCATTTGCATACTTTTCCCGTAAGCAATTGTGCAATAGAAGAGGTAAGGGAGAATTTGGAGTTTTACAAAAGCCTTTCTTATGACGGTGTATTTATTACCAATCATTTTTTGGATGGTAATATTAATATAAATGTAAGAGAAAGAACCTATAATGAAAAAATTGAGTTTTATTTTTCCGATTATGAAAGAGCGGTAGAAATCGGAAAAGAAATTGGTCTTAAGGTTTTTTGCGGTATTGAGATGAGCTATGGCGGCACCGATTTTCTGGTATACGGTTTAGATAAAGAGTGGTTTCTTGCTCACCCTGAAATTATGGATATGAAAAAAAGTGAGGAGCTTGAATTTTTAAAGGAAAGCGGAGCACTTGTTATTCAGGCGCACCCTTTTCGTGAAGCCGCATATATTGACCATATCCGCCTTTTTCCCCGAAACATTCACGGCGTTGAAATAGTAAATGCCAACCGAAAAGATGAAGAAAATCATATGGCAGAAATATATGCCGAGCATTACGGACTTATTAAGTTTGCGGGGTCGGACAATCATATAGCATCCGGACAAAAGAAATTAGCGGGCGTTTGCTTTAATGAACCCATTTGCAGTGTTGATGATTTTATTAACAGAGTAAAAAACGGCGAGGCAGAGATTTTTTATACCGTTTTGGAGTAGAGTATATATCAGTATAATAAAAACCACCGAGCAATCGGTGGTTTTTTGAATATCAAATACTTCTTAAATAAACAATAGCTTCGTCGGCAAGCAAATCCATTTCTGCTATAGCTTTTTCGGGGTCGCCTTTTGATTTTGCAAGCTCCATAATCTGGAACTTAAAGCTCTCATTTTTGCCAAGTGCCAAGGTTTTAAGGCTCTCAGAAGCATCGCTGTTAGTAGCATTTATTTTGGAAAGCACCTCGGCGGTAACCCTTGTTACCTTGCCAATTGTTCTTGCGCCGTAGTCACGCAGTAAATCGGCAGAGTGCAGTGGCGGCTCAGCTTTTTTAACCTCAAATGCGGTGGGGGGAGTTAGAATTTCGGTGACCGTATCTTCGGCAGCAGCATTGTCAAAATCGGGTTCGGAGGAAGTGGGGGTAGGGTTGGATTCTTCTGCCTGCACTTTTTCAATTTCGTCATTTGTATCAACCGATTCGGTAATATCTGCCATTTCGGAAGCTTTGCTTATCTCCTGCTGAATTTCTAAATCAATTTGGTTTAGCTCAGGCTCTTTTTGGGTGTTTTCGGTTGTTTCTTCGGTATCCTCAACACCTAAAAGTTCAAATTTTGTTTGGCTTTCAGCTTCATTTATAACCGTAGCGCTTTCGGTAGCTTTTGCCTCGGCTTCGGCAAGGGCAGCTTCAAGATTTTGATTTTTTTCAAAAAGCTTTTTGTTTTCAGCATCTGCCTTTTCAATTTTCTGCTTGAGCGCTTCGTTTTCGGTGCTTAAAGCACTTATTTTTTGCCCGGATTCTTCCAAACGAATATTCAGTATTTCAATTTCTTTCATTTTTCGTTCCAGCTCAGCAAAAAGTGATGCGTTTTGTAGGGTGAGTTGTTTTTTATTCATAAAATGCCTCCAAAAGGGAATTTTAGCCTATTTAATGTCTTTGAAACTATTCTACCACAATATCTTGTGTAAATCAATAAAATTTTTGTTGTCTTTACATTAAATATATGTTATTATATTAGGGCGACGATTTTAATACTTAAAAAGAGGTGTATATATTATGAATATTATGGGACTTCAAAAACTAACCCTTTTGGATTTTCCCGGCAAAATGGCGTGCACTGTTTTTACGGGTGGATGTAACTTCCGTTGCCCCTTTTGCCATAATGCGGCACTTGTAATAGGACCCGAATATGTTCCCCTTATGACAGAGGATGAATTTTTTGCCTTTTTAAATAAGCGCTTTGGCGTTTTGGATGGTGTTTGTATTACCGGCGGTGAGCCCACATTGCAGCCCGATTTAGAGGATTTTATAAGAAAAATCAAAGCTATAGGGTATTCTGTAAAGCTGGATACAAACGGCTTTTTACCCGATAAATTAATTGACCTTGTTAATAAAAAGCTGGTAGATTATGTAGCAATGGATATTAAAAGCTCTCCCTCGGGCTATGGCAGGGCAACAGGTATACGCAATTTTAATATTGCCCCCATTCAGCGAAGCATTAACTTTTTAATGAGCGGAGCGGTGGATTTTGAATTTCGCACCACTGTTGTAAGGGAGCTACATTCTGAAAATGATATACAAGATATAGGGGATTGGATAAAAGGCGACCACAAATACTATCTGCAGGGTTTTGAGGATTCCGGCAACCTTATTAACGACGGATTGCACGGATACAGCGAAAATGAGATGAAATCTTTGTTGAATTTGCTTAAAAATCGTATTCCCAATGCCGAAATCAGAGGTTTGTGAAAATAATTGGTACACAATATCTAGTGTTTTGTCAAAAAATATTTTACAATATTTTGTATTTTCCTATTGACAAACGGCACAATATATAATATACTAGTAAGGCACCAAAAAATAAATGGAAAAAATGAAAGGAGAAAAAATATGTATACCGTACTTAAAAGAGATGGAAAAATTGTTGATTTTAATTTAAACAAGATTTCCGAAGCAATCACCATGGCTTTTGAAGCACAAGAAAAAGAATTCAATCAGAATATTATTGATTTTCTTGCCCTTAAGGTTACCGCAGATTTTGAACCCAAGATAAAAGACCATCGCATCGCTGTTGAGGATATTCAGGATAGTGTTGAGTCTGTTTTGGTTCAGGCAGGCTATGCAGATGTTGCAAAAGCATATATTCTTTACCGTCGTCAGCGTGAAAAGCTCCGTAATATTAAATCCACCATTCTGGATTACAAGCAGATTGTTGATGATTATGTTAAGGTTAATGACTGGCGAGTTAAAGAAAACTCTACCGTTACCTATTCTGTAGGCGGTCTTATTCTTAATAACTCGGGCGCAATTACAGCTAACTATTGGCTCAGCGAGATTTATGATGATGATATTGCCAACGCACACCGCAATGCAGATATCCACATTCACGATCTTTCTATGCTTACCGGTTATTGTGCAGGTTGGTCACTCAAGCAGTTAATTCAGGAGGGTCTTGGCGGTGTTACAGGTAAAATCACCTCTGCACCTGCAAAGCATCTTGCAACCCTTTGCAACCAGATGGTAAACTTCCTTGGAATTATGCAGAATGAGTGGGCAGGCGCTCAGGCATTCTCCTCCTTTGATACCTACCTTGCACCCTTTGTAAAGGCAGATAACCTTGATTATGATCAGGTTAAAAAGTGTATTGAATCCTTTGTATACGGTGTAAATACACCTTCCCGTTGGGGTACACAGGCTCCCTTCTCCAACATTACTTTAGACTGGACCGTACCTAACGATTTAGCCGAGCTTAACGCTATTGTAGGCGGTAAGGAAATGCCCTTTAAATACAAGGATTGTAAAAAGGAAATGGATATGGTAAACAGAGCCTTCATTGAAATTATGATTGAGGGCGACGCTAACGGCCGCGGATTCCAGTATCCTATTCCCACATATTCCATCACCTCCGACTTTGATTGGTCCGAAACTGAGAACAACAAGCTCCTTTTTGAAATGACCTCTAAGTATGGTACTCCTTATTTCTCTAACTATATCAACAGTGATATGGAGCCCAGCGATGTTCGTAGTATGTGCTGCAGACTTCGTCTTGACCTCCGCGAGCTCAGAAAGAAATCAGGCGGCTTCTTCGGTAGCGGTGAAAGCACCGGTTCTGTAGGTGTTGTTACCATCAATATGCCCAGAATTGCATATCTTTCTAACACTCCTGAGGAATTCTATCAAAGACTTGACCATATGATGGATATTTCTGCCCGTTCGCTTAAAATTAAAAGAAAGGTTATTACCAACCTTCTTGAAGAGGGACTTTATCCCTACACCAAGCGTTATTTAGGCAGCTTTGACAACCACTTCTCCACCATTGGACTTGTTGGTATGAATGAGGTTGGTCTTAACGCAAAATGGCTTAAGGCAGATATGACAAACGAAGCAACTCAGGAATTCTCCAAAGAGGTTCTTAACCATATGCGTGAGCGTCTTTCTGACTATCAGGAGGAGTACGGCGACCTCTACAACCTAGAGGCAACCCCCGCAGAGTCTACCAGCTTCCGTCTTGCTAAGCACGACCTTAAGCACTATCCCGATATCATCACCGCTTCTGATTTAACTCAGGGTGAGGCACCTTACTACACCAACTCTTCACATCTTCCTGTAGGTTATACCGATGATATTTTCGCCGCACTTGACATTCAGGACGAGCTTCAGACCCTTTATACCTCTGGTACTGTATTCCACGCATTCCTCGGTGAAAAGCTCCCCGATTGGAAGGCTGCTGCAAATCTTATTCGCAAGATTGCCGAAAATTATAAGCTTCCTTATTATACCCTTTCTCCCACATACTCTGTATGTAAGAGTCACGGTTACATCGCAGGCGAGGTTTATACCTGCCCCCATTGCGGTGAAAAGACCGAGGTTTACAGCCGTATTACAGGCTACTATCGTCCCGTTCAGAACTGGAATGATGGTAAATCTCAGGAATACAAGCACAGAAAGGTTTATAATCCCGTTAAATTCGGTAAGGAGCTTGTTTCCAGAAAGAACGCCCCTGCAGTAGCAGAAACCGAAACCTGCGCTTGCAGTGAAGATAAGGTAATGCTTTTTGCAACCACAACCTGCCCTAACTGTAAAATGGCAGAAAACTTCCTTAATAAGGCCGGCATTTCTTTTGAAAAGGTTTATGCAGATCAGAATCCCGCCCTCGCAGAGGAGTATGGTATTCATCAGGCACCTACTCTGGTTGTAACCACCAACGGTGAAACCCAGAAGATTGTAAATCTTTCCAATATTAAGGCATTTATTGAGCAGACCCAGTCTGTAAATTAATTCTTTTAGTTGCAACAGAATCCGCATCATAAAAGGTGCGGATTCTTTTTTGGCTACTATTTAATTGTTGCAATTTTTATGGTGGTTTGGTATAATACAATAGGTGTTTATATAAAAGAAATTATAAAGGACTGAATAGTATGTACGATATTATTGTTGTTGGCGCAGGTCCTGCAGGGCTTACTGCCGCACTATATGCCAGAAGAGCCGATAAATCGGTGCTTGTAATTGAAAAAGAAACCTTTGGCGGTCAGATTACATATTCCCCCAGAGTAGAAAATTATCCCGGCTTTAATGTTATGAGCGGTAATGAATTTGCCGAAAAGCTTATTGATCAGGTGACCTTACAGGGTGCCGAAATTGAAATGGATACCGTTACCTCAATTGAGGGTGAGGGCGGTAATTTTACCGTTCACGGTAAGGATGCCGATTATAATGCAAAGGCGGTTATAATCGCCGCAGGCTCCAAGCACCGTCAGTTAGGTATCCCTAAGGAAAACGAGCTTATCGGCGAGGGTGTTTCCTACTGCGCAGTGTGTGACGGCGCATTTTACAGGGGCAAAACCGTTGCCGTAATCGGCGGCGGAAACACAGCACTTCAAGAGGCAATTGCCCTTAGTGAAGGCTGCACAAAGGTTTTTGTTGTGCAGAATTTAGACTTTTTAACGGGCGAGGAAAGGCTTCAACGAGATATTGAGCAAAAGGATAACATCACCGTTATTTTAGGCAAAGTTGTTAAAGAGCTTTTGGGAGATAAATCTATGACAGGCATTGTTATTGAGGATAATGCAGGCAATACCGAAACACTTGATTTAGACGGTATTTTCGTTGCTATTGGTCAGCAGCCCGAAAATGAGCCCTTTAAGGATATTCTGGAGTTTAATGAGTGGGGCTATATTGTATCGGGTGAGGACTGTGTTCCAAGCGGTGCCGCAGAAGGCGTTTTTGTAGCCGGTGATTGCCGTACAAAAAAAATCAGACAGGTTACAACCGCAACGGGTGATGGCGCAGTTGCCGCCCTTGCCGCTTGTAGATTTATAGATAATCTGTAATAAATTAATAAGGAGCAAATATTATGAAAAAGCTTTTTTCCTTTGTACTTGCAATTTTAATGATTTTCAGTATGGCGGCTGTTATGTCTGCTTGCGGTGATGATACCGCAACAGATGACGGTACAATAATTAATGACGATACCGCTACCTCAAACCAAGCTACAGCGGCAGATTTCTTTCCAAAATCACTTTCAAATGTAACAGCATACCCCATTGATGATTTGTCCCTTACGGGTTGGCAGCTTGCAGGCGGTATGATTGACGGGGTTGAAATGGAAGAAGCCGACCTTACTGCACTTCTTAGCAATGCAGGCGGCAAAATTGAGTTTGTATTCACCGACGATAAAAATGTTCAGATGATTACAGGACTTAACACCATTGATGGTACATATTCTCTTATAAGTGAAGATATGATTGTTCATATGGTTTTCCCCGAGATAGAGTATTATGGTGTTGTTACAGTAGTTTCAGAAACTACCGTATTTATGATAGCAGATCCCAAGCAACCCGGCAGCGCACTTTATTTATCACAGATTGACGAGCAATAATTAAAAAATGCGGTTCTTTAAAGAATCGCATTTTTTGTTTTAAAATAGCAGAAATTATGGTATAATGGTTCAAAAGGGGAGTGTGCCAAATGATTTTTACAGTTACCTTTAATCCTGCAATTGATTATGTTATGCAGGTGGGGGATATTGAATTTGGAATAACCAACCGCAGTAAAACAGAAGAAATTCATTTTGGCGGTAAGGGTATAAATGTGTCACAGGTGTTAAGTGAGCTGGGCGAGGAAACAACCGCCTTGGGCTTTACTGCAGGCTTTACGGGAGAGGCTTTGGAAAAGGCGGTGAGCAAAAAGGGTATAACCGCCGATTTTATTCGTTTAAAAAAGGGTAATACCCGTATAAATGTTAAGCTTAAAGGCACTACCGAAACCGAAATAAATGCCGCAGGCCCTAATATTGAAAAGGACGAGTTAAACCATCTTTTTGAAAGACTTGAAAATATAAAATCGGGCGATACTCTGGTGCTTGCAGGCAGTGTGCCAAAATCACTTCCCGCCGATATTTATGAGCAGATAGCCGAAGCGGTTAAGGAAAAAAATATCCGTCTTGTGGTGGATGCCACAGGTGAACTGCTTTTAAAAACTCTTAAATATAAGCCCTTTTTAATTAAGCCTAACCGTCAGGAGCTGGAGGAAATAATGGAGGAGAGTCTTGAAACCGAAGAAGAGCTTATTGCTGCCGCGAATTTTTTAAGGCAAAAGGGAGCTAAAAATGTGCTTATTTCTTTGGGAAGTGAAGGCGCAATGCTCCTTGCCGAAAATGGTGAAATCTACCGTCAAGCGGCGTTTAAAGTAAAGGCTATAAACACAGTCGGTTCGGGTGATTCTATGATAGCGGGCTTTTTGGCGGGGCATAAAAAGGGTTATGAATATGCCTTAAAGCTGGGATCCGCCGCAGGTGCCGCAACCGCCGCCTTACCCGCCCTTGCAACCAAGGAAAAAATAGAACAAATATTAAAAAACGGGATGGAATATTAATGCATTTTAATTATTCGGTTGGCACAACCATAACAGTTTATAATAAAGATAATGCTGTTTTGGAAACCTACAAATTTCCCGATTTGTTAAAATAGGGTTAAAGCAAACTGCTTTAAGGGAGAGTTTATATGTTTAAGGTAAAAGTGGATTTTTTAAAAACCGTAGGGAAAATAAAGCCTATGCACGCCACCAACAACGGTCCCATAAAGGGAATTGGCTTTGGCGGTGTAAATGCTAACGGCTTTGAAATGTGGAAAAATGCGGGAATACCTTTTGTCAGAACCCACGATTCATCTTTTTGCGCAGCCTATGGTGGTGAGCATACAGTTGATGTTCACGCCGTTTTTCCGAATTTTGATGCCGACCAAAATAACCCTGATTCTTATGATTTTGCTGTTACCGATAATTACTTAAAGCAAATTACAAATTGCGACTCAAAGGTGTTTTATAGACTTGGCACTAAAATCGAGCATGAGGTTAAAAAATATAACACCTTGCCCCCTAAGGACTTTAAAAAGTGGGCAGAGATTTGCGAGCATATTATAATGCATTATACAGATGGCTGGGCAGATGGTTTTAATTATGATATTGAATATTGGGAAATCTGGAACGAGCCGGATTTAGACCCCGAAGATGCCGCAAATAAACGCACATGGGGCGGAACTGCTGAGCAGTTTTATGATTTTTATGAAACTGCCGCAAAGCATCTTAAAGCTCGTTTTCCAAAGCTTAAAATAGGCGGTCCCGCATCGGCCTATCGCGAGGATTGGATAGAAGGCTTTTTAAAGCATATCACTCGAAACGGTAACAAAGTGCCGTTGGATTTTTTCTCCTGGCATTGTTATGGCTCTGCTATAGATAAAATTCACAACCGCAGTATTTGGGTACGCAATAAGCTAAACGAATACGGCTACACAGCCACCGAAAGCATACTTAATGAATGGAATTATATTAAAAGCTGGGATGAATTTGCCTATAGTGTGAGACATATAACATCAATTAAGGGTGCAGTGTTCAGTTTAGCCGCAATGTGCAAGGCTCAGAATGAAGGCTTAATAGATATGCTTATGTACTATGACGCCCGACCTAGCGCATATAACGGACTGTTCGATTTTTATACCTATGAGCCGCTAAAAGGGTATTACGCCTTTAAAATGTTTAACGAGCTGTACAGTTTAAAAAATGCTTGCCAATGTGAAATAAATAATGAAGCTATTATTTACGCTGCCGCCGCAATAAACGGTGATAAAAAGGCGGTGCTTATAAGCTGCTTTACCGATGATGACACCTGCGCTGAGGAGATAGAAATAAAGCTTGATTTTGGCGCTTTAACTACCCAATTTGAAATGATGTTGTTGGATGCAGAGCATAACTGCGATAAGGTGGGAATCGTAAACTCAGGCTCAGTAATTAAAATGTCACCCAATACAGCTTGTTTGTTAAGAAGTATATAAATGAGAAAACCTGCGATAGATTTTTACTCTGTCGCAGGTTTTTGTTTTAATGTGCCTTTATTGCAGTTTTTAGTGTTTATAATCATAAAGATAAATTGGCAATTTACCAATTATTATTTCTTATAACTCAGAATCACAACAGCTAACAAAATAAATCCCATACCAATAAGTCCCGAAATGCCCATTGTCTGGTCATAAACCATAAGCCCTACAAGAGCGGCTACAAGAGGTTCAACGCAGGCAATTACCGATGCCTCACTGGCAGGCACTATTCTTAATCCACAGGTGTAAATTATGTATGGTAAAACGGTTATAAGCGCGGCGAGTCCCAAAAATAAAAGGGCGGTGGAGTAATCTGCAGTGGTTGCAGTTATCACCTTTTCCCAATCACAAAAAGGCGCAAGTCCTGCGGCTGAAAAGCAAAAGGCATAAAAGGTTGCGGTAAAAAAACTGTATTTTCTAAGTGCGTAAATACTAAAAATACTGTAAAGACCGTAGCCTATTCCTGAGCCTAAGCCAAAAATAGATCCCAAGGGTGTAACACTGCCGCCACCCGAAATCAAAGCGCATCCCAAAAGGGCAAGCACAAGGCATATTATTTTAAGGGGCGTTATTTTTTCCTTAAAAAGTATTGCCGATAAAAGCATTATAAAAATCGGGGCGGTGTACATAAGTATGCAGGCAGTACCTAAAGAATTATTAAGCTCCATAGATTTAAGGTAGCATATGTTAAAAAAGGCAAAGCTTACAATACCCATACCAATAAACTGCCATAGGTCGCGAAGCCTTATTTTAAAAAGCTTTTTATTAAATATTAAAAGAATAATACCAAGCATAATCGCCGTAAGCAATGAGCGAACGGCGATTACTGAAATACTGTCAATTCCTGCGGATTTCAGTGGGGTGGTGAAAAGACCTATTAGTCCCCAAAGAATACCCGAAAGGGCAACAAGAAAAATATTAAAGGATTTTTTGTTTAACATAGTTTTCATTTTGTTTTTTTGTTTAATATTTATAATTGATGTAGGTGGTAAGGCGGGTCATTACAGACTAAAAACCGCCTTATGCCCACAAGTGATGTGGACGCGGGGTGAAAATTATGCTACATCCACAATCTTATTCGTAATAAAGAACACTTCGTGTTCACATTTCTTCGGGAGCGTCGATTTTAAGAAGCTTTAATACATTTGCTATGGTTGTTTTAACTGCTACGCAAAGGTTAAGTCTTGCCTGCATAATGTTCTCGGCCTCACCCTTAACGCGGCAGGAGTTATAAAAACGGTGGAACAGGGTGGCAAGGTCAAATGCATAGCGGGTAATAAGTGCGGGGTCGTAGCCTTCAGCCGCATTGATAATGGTCTGGGGCAGGGTTGAAAGATGACGAATAACCTCTCTCTCCTCCGATGCAGAAAGACAGTCAAGTTCTTCTGCCAAAAGCGATGCGGGAGTAATGCCCTCAGCCGCTAAATTACGCAGAATACTGCAGATTCTTGCGTGTGCGTACTGAACATAGTAAACGGGATTCTGGCTGGACTGCTCAACCGCTAAATCGAGGTCGAACTCAAGATGAGTGTTAGGCTCCTTGGAGTTGAATACATACCTTGCGGCATCAATCGGAACCTCATCCAAAAGGGTTTCCAAGGTAACCGCCTTGCCCGAACGCTTGGAAAGCTTGTAGGTCTCGCCGTTTTTAACAAGGCGCACCATTTGCATAATAACAATCTTTAAGCGGTTTGCATCTACGCCAAGTGCGGTAAGAGCCGCCATCATACGGGCAATGTAGCCGTGGTGGTCAGCGCCTAAAATATCAATAGCCTTATCAAAATTACGGGTAACAAGCTTGTCATAATGGTAGGCAATATCGGGCACTAAATAGGTGGGTACACCGTTTGCACGCATAAGCACACGGTCTTTTTCATCGCCAAATTCGGTAGATTTAAGCCAGAGTGCGCCCTCCTGCTCATAGGTGTAGCCCGATGCCTTTAATTTTTCAATTATTTCGGCAACGGCACCGCTGTTATGAAGGTCGCTTTCTAAATACCAGCGGTCATAGGTAATGCGGTATTTTAAAAGGTCGTCCTTTAATTTTTGAATATTTTTGGGAAGGGCAAAATCGCAAAGGGCATCTCTGCGCTCATCCTCACTTGCGGTAACAAATTTATCACCGTGAATTTCGGCAAATGCCTTTGCGTGGGCGGTAATATCATCACCTAAGTATGCATCCTCGGGTATTTCTACCGTACTGTCAAAAAGCTGTAAATAACGAGCCTCAAGTGAAATTTTGAACTTGTTTATTTGGTTACCGGCATCATTTACATAAAACTCTCGTTTTACATCATAGCCTGCCCAGTCATAAGCGGCGGCAATAGAATCGCCAAGAGCGCCACCGCGGGCATTACCAATGTGCATAGGTCCGGTGGGATTTGCCGAAACAAACTCAACAAGAACGCTTTTGCCCTTGCCGTAGTCGCTTCTGCCGTAATCACTGCCTGCGGCAAGAACATCCAATACTATATCGCTGTAAAAACGGTCGGAGAGGAAAATATTCATAAAACCGGGGCCTGCAATTTCAATTTTGCTAATATAGCCCGAAGGTGTGATTTCATTCACAAGTGCTTCGGCAATCATACGGGGAGCCTTTTTAAGCGCCCTTGCCCATACCATAGCTGCATTTACTGCATAGTCACCATGGGTGCGATCACCGGGAATTTCAATGTTAAAATCGGGCAGAGGCTCTGCGGGGAATTCACCCTTTGCCACGCAGTTGCCTGCGGCCGATAAAATAGTTTCTTTAATTTCTTTTTTTACCTTGTTTACAATTTGTGACATCTTTTACACTTCCTTAATGCTTATTGTCATCTGATTGCGGTTAAGCTCTGCACCGTTTACATCTACAGTGTACCATAGGGAAAGCTTGCCGCCTTTTTCGTTTAAGTTGTTTTCAATTTTTTCACCGTAAAAACCCATAGACATTGTGCCGTATGGAGTCTGGTAAAGGCAGTTGCAACGCCTGCCCTTTTCAATTACAAAGCGACTTTGGTAGTTTCCGCTTCGGGTTACCGAAACCGCTCCGTCTGAGCCTACCTTTACAGTTGTATGTATAGGCTCGTTATCACCCGACAAAAATGCGTCGGAATATTTTATAAGGTATGAGCCATCCTTAGCGGCAAATTTACCCTCGGCAGTAAGCTCGATGGTGTCATTCTCGCTGTTTTCGTTGCTCTGTACCGTTTTAACCTTAACTAACACATTCTTCATTTTGTTTACCTTTAAATATATTTAAAAATATCTACCTGCTTTACACCCTGCTCAATGCTTTCACCCATAAGAATTTCAGCCGTTTTAGAGAAGGCATCAGGTCGGTCGCTTACAAAATAATTACAGCTGCCGCCCGATTCGTTAAGCATATTAATATTTGTAAGATGCTTTTTAACCATTTCAGCAGTGGCAGTTCCCGGATCAATAAGGGTAACTGTTTCCCCCATAATTTTTGCAATTATATTTCGCAAAGCGGGGTAGTGGGTACAACCCATAATAAGGGTGTCTACATCTCCTTCGCGAAGGTAGGAAAGATACCTTTTGGCAACCGAAATTGTAACATCATCATCGGGGGAAATCCAGCCCTCCTCCACAAGAGGAACAAAAAGCGGGCAGGAGTTTGCAACTATAACCGCATCGGGCAAAAGCCGTAAAATCGCCCTTGCGTGGGAGCGGCTTTTTACCGTAACGGGTGTGCCAATGACACCTATTCTGCCATTTTTTGTTGCCTTGGCAGCTGCCTTTGCCGCAGGGGTAACAACCTCAAAAAAGGGAACGGGAAGCTCGTCTGCCGTCATATATGCTACCGACGAAACGGTGCCGCAGGCGGCGATTATCATTTTAACATTCTGACTAAGCAAAAAAGCTTCGTCCTCGCGGGCGTATTTTTTAACAATATCGTTGCTACGGGTGCCATAGGGTACGCGACCTGTGTCACCAAAATAAACAATATCTTCATTTGGCAAAAGCCTTTTAAGCTCCCTTACAACGGTAAGTCCTCCAAGACCTGAATCAAAAACACCAATAGGTCTTTTATCTGACAAATTGTTCGCCCCCTTAAAAAGTTATACCATAGTCATTCTATAATATCATATCACATTTTTATTTGGTTTACAAGTGATTATTTGTTCTATTTTGAAAATATTTCCGAAACAATTTTGCCACCTGTTTTAAACCCCAATTCATATTCCCTTTCAAAACGCAAAAGGTAAAGCTCCTCCATACAGTTAATTAGCTTTAAAAGGGTTTCAGAGTTTTCATCATCAAGAATTTCAAAAAGCTTTCTTTTATGAAATTCAATATATTTTTGTAAATCCTCTTCTGTAGTAGCATAATTCTCCTTAAAATCAGTCTGATGAATTTTTTCAATAATGTTGTTCATTTTTCTGCCTCCATAAAAGATTTAGTCACATTATACATCATTTGTGATGTGTAGTCAATACATAATTTGTGATGTATGATATAATTTTAAAAAATCAGAATAACAAAGGTGATTGTTATGGAAAAATATCCTTGCAGACTCAGAGAGTTGCGAGAAGATAGAGATTTACATCAAAAAGAAATAGCAGAATTGCTTCAAACCACGCAGCAATATTATTCACAGTATGAAAACGGAAAAAGAAAACTACCAATAGAGCATCTGATTACCCTATGTAAATTTTATAATGTATCGGCGGATTATATTTTAGGTCTGCCAAAGGGAATGGAGTATCCAAAAAGGTAGAGTATGTCTTGCGGCCGCAAGGCAATAACAACTATTTTGCAAATTGAAACGGAGATTATTATGAACAGTATTAAGCACGATATATTTATAAGTTTTTCTTTTAAAGACCAGACTGTAACCGAATTTATAAGCAATACACTAATGAATGAATATAAGCTTTCCTACTGGATGTGTACCAGGGAGCTGGTTGGTGGTGAGCATTACAAGGAGTGTATTGTAGATGCAATCAAGCACTCAAACATTGTTTTAATGATACAAAGTGAAAATTCCCTTTCTTCAAGGGAGGTACCAAAAGAAGTTGCTTTGGCACTGGACAATCATAAACCGGTAATTCCCTTTGTTTTGGATGATGCTGAGCTTTGCGGTGATTTGGAATACGACCTTATTGGTATTCAGCGTGTGGATGCGCGAAAGCCAACCCTTAAAGAAAGAATTGAAGAGCTTGCAAGTCAGATTTATTCTATGATAGGCAAAAATGTTGATGAAAATAGCGCGTGGGCAGAAAGGCTTTGCCGCACAAGGCTTTTATCTACTGCTACGGTTATGCCCAAAAAGGTTTTTTTAGGCAGGGATGACACAATAGAAGAAATTTACAACTACTTTAAAAATGGTGAGCGATTACTGTTTTTATATGGTATTGGCGGTATAGGCAAAACCCAAATTGCAAAGCAATATGTAAAAAAATACAAGGATGAATATGATACTGTTGTTTTTGCCACTTACAACGGCTCAATTCGTGATACAGTTCTTTCAGACGCTATGTTTACCCTTGAACCTGAAATGCATAGGTTTACAATGTCAGACGGAACAACTGAATCTGATGATTTGTTTTTTGAAAGAAAGCTTGAAAAAATCAAAAAAATCACAAATGAACGAACTCTTATAGTTATTGATAATTTTGATGTTGTTGAGGATAAATATTTAGAAAAGCTTATTGACGGAAATTACCGTTTGTTAATTACCACCCGTTGTGATTATTCCAAGTTTTATTCTACAGTGAAGATTGACCCAATCAATTCAATGGAAAATCTAATAGAAATTTTTATGCAGAATTATGATGGCTATGATGTTTGCGAGGATGACCCAATGCTCAGTGAGCTTATAGAGCTGGTAGGCAGGCATACATATACTATTGAGCTTTTGGCACAGCATATGGAAAACAGCGGTCAAACCCCTAAGGAAATGATTGAAATACTTAAAAAAGAGGGTATTTCATCCTTAACCGAAGAGGTAAGAAGCGCCGATATGCAAAAAAATACAGCCTATGAAAACCTGCTTAAAATGTTTAAGCTCTTTACTTTAAGTGAGGAAGAAAAAAACATTCTGCTTTATTTATCCTTTATGCCTATTGATGGTATAAATGTTCGTTATTTCAGAGATTGGGCGCAATTGGATTCCTGCAAAATTATAAAAGAACTGGAAAACAGAAGCTGGCTTATAAAAAACACAGAGGGCATTGCGTTGCACCCGGTAATACGGGATGTTATAAGCCGCGAAGTACCTGCAACTGCCCAAAATTGCAGTGAATTTTTAAAGCGTTTTACTATTGCCATTGAGGATAAAAAAATGTGGGGCGCAAAAAAAGACGATAAAAACCGTTATGCGCATATAGGAAGAAATTTAGCAGAAAAATTCCCTGAAATAACCGAGGATACAGAAGATTTTTATTATTTTTTACAATGCCTGTTAAGCTTTGGCGTTGATGAAAACGCGGCTATTGAGCTTGCAGGGCGTTTGTATGCATACAATTTAAAAGCATATGGTGATGACTCCTTTAAAACTGCCCGCGCGGCATTTAAATGCGGTTGGATACATTCTGTAAATGTATATTCTGAGGAGCATATCCGCGAAGCTATTGTCTGGCTGGAAAAGGCTGATAAAATATTCAAAAAAGTGCAAATGACAACAACTGATGAGATTTCCCGACATACTATGACAAAAACAAATCTTGCAAAAATGTATCTTTCTGCATATCGTCATAACGGTGATGAAGGATTATATAATCTGTCAAAGCAGTATGTAAAAGAGGCAATAGAGCATTCGCAGGCAAACTTCTATTTAGGTGACTATCACTACAGTAAAATCGGCGGCGCATTAATGCAGTTTGCAGAAATTTTGATTGTGGGCAAGGAGTTTGAAAAAGCTTTAGAGGAAATTAAAAAGGCTATTGTTATACTTATTGAGCTGCACGGTACTGAAAATAATTCAGATATGGGTCTAGCCTACTATCTTAATGCCTGTGCGTATTTTGGTATGAAGGACTATACCCAAACAATAAATTTTGCGCAAAAAAGCATAGACATATATTTGGAGTATTTTGGTAGCTCTCATCCAAGGCTTCACGACCTATATTTGATAATGGGAGATTGTTATATGGAGCTTAAAAACACCGCAAATGCACAAGAAAGCTATTCCAATGCCCTGAAATATGCCGAGCTTATTTTTGCTCCCGATTCAAAACAAATATCCACAATAAAAAGTAAGATAAATTAAAGAATGTTAAAATTTATCTGATTTTTAAATTTACCTCTTGACAACGGGGCGGGTTTGTGGTATTATTATCTGCGACAATAAAGCAGAACAGACCGAACCGTTCTCACCCCCAAGGCTTACTAAAGGGGTCAATAAGGCTTAAAACCTGCATTTTGCGGGTGTTTGACTTTATTATGCTATTATGCACGGACGGTTTATTCAGCTGTCCGTGCTTTGATTTTTTGGAGGTGCTTATTATCAGCATTAAAGAGTTGACCATCAATGAGGACATTGAAGCAAAGGAAGTCCGCGTGATCGATATCGACGGTTCACAGTTAGGTATTATGGAAACATCCAAGGCTATTGAAATTGCCTATGGCAAGGATTTGGATTTGGTTTGTATGTCACCCAATACCGACCCCGTAGTTTGCAAAATTATGGATTACGGCAAGTACCGTTTCGATCAGGCAAAGCGTGAAAAGGAATCCCGTAAAAATCAAAAGGTAGTTGAAATGAAGGAGATTCGTTTGGGTCTTGCAACCGACACCCACGATTTTGAAACAAAGGGTAACCACGCAATTCGCTTTTTAAAGGACGGACACAAGGTTAAGGTTTCTATCCGTTTCCGTGGCCGTGAGCTCGGTCATCCCGAGATCGGTATTGAGAATATGGAAAGATTCGCTGAATACTGTGCAGAATATTCCGTTGTTGAAAAACCCGCTAAGATGGAAGGCAGAAATATGCTGATGTTCTTAGCACCTAAGCCAACAAAGTAATTTAACAAAGTTTTTTAAGGAGGACTTTAAAATGCCTAAGATCAAAACTCACAGCGGCGCAAAAAAACGCTTTAAGCTTACCAAAACCGGCAAGGTAAAGCGCGCACACGCTTACAAATCCCACATTCTTAACAAGAAGACCACAAAGCGCAAGAGAAATCTGCGCAAGACCGTAGTTGCCAACGTTACCAATGTTGCAGCGGTCAAGAAAATGATTCCTTATAAATAAGAAGTAACAACGGAGGTAACTGAAAATGGCTCGTATTAAAGGCGCTATGATGACGCGTAAAAGAAGAAAAAAGGTTCTGAAGCTTGCTAAGGGTTATTTCGGCGCAAAGCACAGACTGTTTAAAACCGCTAAAGAGGCTGTTATGAAATCGGGCAACTATGCCTATATCGGCCGTAGACTTAAAAAGCGTGATTTCCGTCGTTTGTGGATCACCCGTATTTCTGCCGCAGCAAAGCTTAACGGTATGAACTACTCCACATTTATGAACGGTCTTAAAAAAGCCGGCGTAGAAATGAACCGCAAGATGCTTGCTGACTTAGCTGTTAATGATGCAAACGGCTTTGCAACTCTTGTAGCTACTGCTAAAAAAGCTCTTGAAAAATAATTTTTTATCGCCCGGGATTATATCCTTCTCGGGCGGTTTTGTTTTTTTATAAATACCTAAAAAGGTGGTGAAAACGGTATGATAACATCAAAGGATAATGCTAGAATCAAAAGGGTTGCGGCTCTTTGCTCCTCTGCAAAAAAGCGTAGGGAGGAGGGTGTGTTTTTGCTTGAAGGCACCCGACTTTGCGCCGAAGCATTGCGTGAGGATATTGAGGTTCTTGATATGTTTTACACATCGGGAGCAATTAAATCAGATGCCCAATTAATTAAAAAGCTAGGCGAAATTTCAGTGTTTTCTGATGAGGTAAGTGATACTGTTTTTGCCAAAATGTCGGATACCTGTTCCCCTCAGGGAGTGCTTCTGACTGCCCGTTTTAAAAGTAAAATTAAGGTGCCCGAAGAGGGGCGCTTTATAGCTTTTGAAAGGGTGCAGGACCCGTCAAATCTTGGTGCCGCATCCCGTACAGCAGAGGCTCTGGGCTTTTCGGGTATTATATTGTCAAATGCATCTACCGACCCATATTCTCCAAAATCTTTAAGGGCATCTATGGGGGCGTTGCTTCGTCTGCCCATAATAAATACTGTGGATTTTTGTGCCACCCTTGCAGAATATAAAGCCCGTGGATTTATGGTAAGCGGTACCGTAGTGGATTCTGATGCAACACCCATAAACAGTGTCAGCTTTGGCGAAAATGAAATTGCCGTTATAGGCAATGAGGCATCAGGAATGACCGAAAATGCCAAGGCTTTATGTGACCGACTTGTAACAATACCAATGGCGGGCAGGGCGGAATCCCTTAATGCCGGAGCTGCCGCCGCAATTGTTATGTGGGAGATGTGCCGATGAATACACTAAAAATCCCATTTACCAAGGAGTTTGGTTATATAAGACTTGCCCGTATCTTAAAGCCGGGAAGTGTTAAGTTCAATGAGGTTATGGATACCTTCCTTGACATTGAAAGGGTAAATTCCTTATCCCTTAAGCAGTGGATTGAAAGCCGAATTCTGACCCCTTATGAGCTTAAAAGAATTGAAAAGATTTCTAATGACGAAATTTATGAGGTTATAAAGTACTGTAAGTTTAACGGTATACGCATTATAACCCCTGAGGATGATGAATATCCGCGAAATTTAAGGTATATTGAAAATCCTCCTACAGTGCTTTTTGCAAGAGGAAAAAGGCTTGATGATGAGGAACCTACCATTGGTATTGTAGGTGCCAGAAAATGCACTGAATTCGGGCAGAAGGCGGCATATTCTTTGGGCGCCAAGCTTGCCCTTGCAGGCTTTACCGTAATAAGCGGCGGTGCAATCGGTGTGGACAGTATGGCGCATACAGGGGCTATGAATGCCGGCGGAAAAACATTGGTTGTGCTTGGCTGTGGCTTGGATTCAGATTATTTAAGTGTACAGAAAAATCTTCGCCAAAGGGCAGAAAGCTCAGGTACGGTTATATCGGAATTTGAGCCTAAAACTCCCGCATCAAGGTACACCTTTCCCATACGCAACAGAATTATATCTGCAATGTCTTGCGGTGTGGCGGTAATTGAGGCAGGGCAAAAAAGCGGTGCTTTGATTACGGCTACATATGCAATGGAACAGGGTAAGGAGATTTTTGCCCTGCCCGGAAATATAAATGCGCCACAGTATGGCGGAACGAATGATTTACTTCGTGACGGCGCAACCCCGCTTTTAAAGGTGGAGGATATAATTGAGGTATATATGGGTCGCTTTCCGGATAAACTTAAAGCGGTAGGGGAGCTTTCCCCCGAAATTAAGCGTGGTTATTCGGTTGAGGCCAGACGAATGTCTAACAGGGCGGTTGCACAGGGGCAAGCATCTGTAACAACCGCGGCAAACAAGTATGAATCCGCCAAAAGCAAACCGGAGGAAGAGAAAAATAATAAAAGCGCCGAACTGCCAAAGGCAGAGCTACCCTTCACAAGTGATGCTAATATTCCCTGCTCGGCAGCGGCAAAGAAAATTTACTTATCCTTCACAGAAAATATAGAATTTTCTGATATACTTTCAGAAAAAAGCGGCATTAAGGGCGGCGAATTTATAGCCGCAATCACCGAACTAGAGCTTTTTGGCTTTGTTAAGGCGGTTCCTGTTGGCCGTTATGAACGCATTAAATAATTTGATTTTTATACTATAGAATGGAATGATGAAATGTCAAAGCTGGTTATTGTTGAGTCACCAAGTAAAATAAAAAGCGTTAAAAAATATCTTGGCACCGGCTACACGGTTATGGCTTCAAAAGGTCATATTCGTGATCTACCTAAATCTACTCTTGGCGTGGATGTAGAGAATAATTTCAAACCCCAATATGTAAATATGTCTGACAAAAGGGAGCTTATTAAGGAGCTCCGAGCTGCCGCTAAAGAAAGCGAAATTGTATACCTCGCAACCGACCCTGACCGCGAAGGTGAGGCAATTTCCTGGCATTTGGCACAGATACTTAAGTTGGATATGGAAATTGAAAACCGCGTTTGCTTTAACGAGATTACAAAAAGCGGTATAAAGGCGGGTATGAGCAAGCCACAAAAGATAAATCTTGATTTGGTGGATGCTCAGCAGGCGCGTCGCGTGTTGGACAGAATTGTTGGTTATAAGCTCAGCCCCTTTCTTTGGAAAAAGGTTAAAAGAGGTCTGTCGGCAGGTCGTGTTCAGTCGGTAGCGCTTCGCCTTATTGTGGACAGGGAAAGAGAAATAGAAGCCTTTATTCCCGAGGAATACTGGACAATTGAAGGCATTTTTTCTAAGGATAGCGTAGATTTTAAAGCTCATTTCCACGGTAATGCCGCAGGCAAAAAAATCGCTATTGCAAATGAAGCTGAGGTTAATACAATCCTTCAAGGTCTTAAAGACGCTGATTATACAGTAAGTGATGTTAAAAAATCAAAGCGCAAGGTTCAGCCTGCGCCGCCCTTTATTACATCAACACTACAGCAGGAGGCTTCCCGTAAGCTGGGTTATACAGGTCAGCGCACCATGAAGATTGCGCAACAGCTTTATGAGGGTGTTTCGGTAGAGGGTAATCCCGTAGGTCTTATAACCTATATGCGTACCGATTCACTTCGTATCTCCGAAGAGGCAAGAGCGGCTGTAACTGCCTTTGTAAAAAATGAATACGGCGATAAATATCTGCCTGAAAAAGCAAGATATTTTAAATCCAAGGCTTCCGCTCAGGATGCCCATGAAGCAATCCGCCCAACCGATGTGGAGCTTACTCCCGCAAGGGTGCGTGATTTCCTTACCGATGAGCAATTCAGACTTTATTCCCTTATTTGGAGCCGCTTTGTGGCAAGCCTTATGGCAGAGGGTATAAACGATGTTGTATCGGTGGATATTGTTACCGATAAATATATGTTCAAGGCTACCGAAACCACTATGTATTTTGATGGTTTTACAATTCTTTATCAAGAGGGCAAGGATACCGCTGATGAAGAAAAAGGTGATAAGCTTCCCGAGCTTAAAAAGGGTGATTCTGTAGAAAATAAGAGTCTTGAACCCAAACAACACTTTACCCAGCCACCCGCACGCTATACCGAGCCTACACTCATAAAGGCATTGGAGGAAAACGGAATCGGTCGTCCCTCCACCTATGCGCCTATTGTTAGTAATATACTTTCCAAGGAATATATTGAGCGAGTTCAAAAGGCCTTTAAGCCCACCGCATTGGGTATGGTTGTAACCGACCTTTTAAAGGAGCATTTTGAAAAAATAGTTGATGTTAAATTTACCGCAGGAATGGAAGAGTCCTTAGATAAAATAGAGCACGGGGACTTTAAGTGGGAAGCCATTTTAGAGGATTTTTATGCCGATTTTGAAAAAAGTCTTTCGGCGGCAGAATCTGCATTAGAGGGTCAGAAAATGAAGGTTCCCGATCAGGAAACCGATGAAATTTGTGAGCTTTGCGGCAAAAAAATGGTTATAAAAAGCGGTCGCTTCGGCAAGTTCCTTGCCTGCCCCGGCTTCCCCGATTGTAAAAATGCTAAGCCTCTGCCTGAGGATGAGGTTAAAGAGCCTTGCCCAAAATGCGGTGGCAAGCTTTTAAAACGCCGTTCCAAAAAGGGTAAAACATTTTACGCCTGCTCCAATTATCCCGATTGCGATTTCGCCGCTCCCGGTGTTCCCACAGGTGAGGTGTGTGAAACCTGTGGAAGCTTTATGCTAAAGGGTACCAGAGGCAGAACCTACTGCATAAACAGTGATTGCCCCACAAGAATTGAGGGCAGAGAAAAGGCGGCGGCAAATAAAAAATCCACCGCTAAAAAAACAACCGCTAAAAAATCCACCACTAAAAAGACTTCGGCTAAAGGTAAAAAGGATGAATAATAAAGTTAATGTTATAGGCGCAGGTCTTGCCGGCTGTGAGGCGGCTTGGGCACTGGCAAACAGGGGAGTTAAGGTTACGCTTTTTGAAATGAAGCCAACTAAAAAATCCCCCGCCCATAAGTCTGACCTTTTTGCTGAGCTTGTCTGCTCCAACTCCTTAAAGGCATCAAGAATTGAATCGGCGGCAGGTCTTTTAAAGGAAGAAATGCGCAGACTCGGTTCTGTTTGCTTAGAGGCGGCAGATAAATTTTCGGTTCCCGCAGGGGGCGCTCTAGCGGTGGAGCGCGAAGGCTTTTCGGGCTATATTACCGAAAAAATCAAAAGCCACCCCAACATAGAAATAAAATATGAGTGTGTAAATAAGGTTCCTGATGACGGTGTTACCATTATCGCCACAGGTCCCCTTATCGACGATGCTTTGGCGGCTGATATAAAGCAAAAATTAGGTAGTGAATACCTTAATTTTTATGATTCCGCCGCTCCAATTGTTTCGGGTGACAGCATTAATATGCAGTCGGCTTTTTATCAAAGCCGTTATGATAAGGGTGATGGCGATGATTATATAAATTGTCCCTTGAATAAAGAGGAATATGAGGCATTTCATTCGGCTTTAATAACCGCCGAAAGGGCGCCCTTAAAGGATTTTGAGGGTGACCCCACCGTTTATGAGGGCTGTATGCCTATTGAAATTCTTGCCTCCCGAGGTACCGATGCCATTCGCTTTGGTCCTATGAAGCCTGTAGGTCTTACCGACCCTAATACAGGTCACCGTCCTTGGGCAGTTTTACAGCTTAGAAAAGAAAACTGTGAGGGCAGTATGTACAACCTTGTGGGATTTCAAACCAACCTGAAATTCGGCGAGCAAAAAAGGGTGTTTTCTATGATTCCCGCTCTTAAAGATGCCGAATTTATGCGCTATGGTGTTATGCACCGCAACAGCTTTATAAATTCTCCCTGCCTTTTAAATAAAAACCTCTCTCTTAAAAGTAACCCTAATGTGTTTTTTGCGGGTCAGCTTTCGGGTGTGGAGGGATATATGGAATCGGCGGCATCCGGAATTATGGTGGCAATAAATGCTGCCGCGTACTTAAACGGCAAAAAACCGTTAATACTTCCCACAACTACTATGATTGGTGCTATTTTAAACTACATAACCGACCCCGACACAAAAAAATTCCAGCCTATGGGCGCCAATTTTGGACTTTTTCCGCCCCTTGAAACTCGCGTGCGTGATAAAAAGGAGCGTTACGGTTTGTTAGCCGCCCGTGGTCTTAAGGATTTTGATGCGGCGGTCAAGGATTTTAAAAATCAGTAAAGGAAGAAAAACTATGAAAATTATTGTAGATGCATTTGGCGGAGATAACGCGCCTTTAGCAGTTTTAGAGGGCGCAGCTCTTGCTGTAAAAGAGTACGGAGTAGAGGTTCTTCTTGCAGGTGATGAGGCAAAAATTAAAGAATGTGCTACTGTGAATAATATTCCTTTAGACGGTATGGAAATACTTCAGGCTGACGATATTATGGATATGCACGATGACCCTACCGAAATTGTAAAATCCAAAAAGAACACCTCAATGGCGGTGGGTCTTAAAGCCCTTGCCGACGGTCTTGGTGATGCCTTTGTTTCGGCAGGCAGTACAGGCGCATTGGTTGTAGGCGGCTCTCTTATTGTTAAAAGAATAAAGGGAGTAAAAAGGGTGGCTCTTGCCTCCTTTATTCCCGGCAAAAAGGGCAATTATTTAATGCTTGATATAGGCGCTAATGCCGATTGCCGTCCCGAAATGCTTTACCAATTTGGCATTATGGGTTCTGTTTATATGGAAAAGGTAGATTCCAGAGAAAATCCCACCGTAGGTCTGCTTAACATCGGCACTGAGGATACTAAGGGTTCAGAGCTTTATAAAGAAAGCTACAGCCTTTTAAAGGATGCCCCCATTAACTTTGTTGGTAATGTGGAATCACGCGAAATTCCCAAGGGCGAAATTGATGTTGTTGTTGCTGATGGATTTACAGGCAACATTGCTTTAAAGCTTATTGAGGGTGTAAGCCTTACAATGTTCTCAATGATTAAAAATGTGCTTTACAGCAGTATAAAAAATAAAATAGGCGCCCTGCTTATTAAAAAGGGACTTTATGAAATTAAGGCTAAATCCGATTATACAGAAATCGGCGGCGCACCTTTACTTGGTACTCGTAAGCCTGTTTTTAAGGCTCACGGTTCATCTAACGGCAAGGCAATTAAAAACGCAATAGGCAAGGCGGCAGCCTTTGCAGGAAACGGCGTTATCGAAAAAATTTCGGGTAGCCTTGCAGAGTAATTTTTTTAGGATGTAAATGTTATGGAACGGTTAGAACAAAACTTAAAATATACATTTAAAAATAAAGAACTGCTTAAAAACGCCCTTGCTCATTCCTCCTATGCAAATGAAAAAAAAGGCAGCGCAACCTCTAATGAAAGGCTGGAATTTTTGGGTGATTCTGTGCTTTCAATTATAGTTTCCGAGCATATTTATAAAAACTTTCCAAACCTTCCCGAAGGTCAGCTTACCCGACTTCGCGCCTCCCTTGTTTGCGAAAAAACCTTGTGTGAGTTTTCAAAGCAATTACAGGTTGGTGACTACCTGCTTTTAGGTAAGGGCGAAAGGGCAAACGGCGGAAGTGAGCGACCCTCTATTCTGGCAGATGCTTTTGAGGCTATTCTTGCCGCCATTTATTTAGATGGCGGTATTGAACCTGCAAAGCGCCATGTTCTCCGCTTTGTTCAAAGTGAGCTTTCGCATTTGGAACACGAAAATTTTAAAGATTATAAAACCGAGCTTCAGGAGATTATTCAGCGTAACCCCGAGGAAAAGCTTACATATGTTTTAACAGGGGAATCGGGACCCGACCACGATAAATGCTTTACCGTTGAGGTTCATCTTAATTCAAATGTTATTGGTAAGGGTAGTGGACATAGCAAGAAAAATGCTGAGCAGGCGGCAGCCCGTCAGGCGCTTGAGCTTATGGGCATTGAATTATGAGGCACGGAAACATTTCGATTTTTGTACCCCATATCGGGTGCCCCCACAGATGTAGCTTTTGTAATCAAAATACAATTACAGGCGAAAATTTTGCGCCAAAAAGCGAGAGTGTAAAAAAGGCTGTTGAGCTTGCCACCGCACATTCAAATTACAATCCCCAAAATACGGAGCTTGCATTTTTTGGCGGTAGTTTTACGGCTATACCAAAAGACTATATGACAGAGCTTTTAGATGCGGGATATGAATTTATAAAAAATGGTACGGTTTCGGGTATTCGTATTTCCACCCGCCCCGATGCCATAACCCCTGAAATTTTAGATATTTTAAAGGCAAGGGGAGTTACGGCAATTGAGCTTGGGTGTCAGAGCCTTGATGATGAGGTTTTAAAGCTTAATCATCGAGGTCATACCGCCGCTGATGTAAAAAAAGCATCAGCTCTTATTAAGCAATACGGCTTTTCACTTGGACTTCAGATGATGACGGGGCTTTTAGGAGATACTGAGGAATTATCTCTGCAGACTGCAGAAAAAATAATTTCCTTTGGTGCAGATACTGTGCGAATTTATCCCACCCTTTTGCTTAAAGGCACATATCTTTATTCCCTTTATAAAAAGGGTGAGTATGAGCCACAGAGCTTAGAGCAGGCGGTGGAGCTTGTAGCTAAGCTTTTATTGCTTTTTGAGGCGGCAGGGGTTAATGTAATTCGTGTAGGACTTCATTCAGTTGAGGATGACGGATTTGTTTCGGGTCCTTGGCATCCCGCATTTGGTGAGCTGTGCAAAAGCAGAGTTCTGCTAAAAAAAGTTTTAAAAATAATTCAGGATAACAATATTCCCAAGGGTGATATTGTTATAACCGTCCCTAAGGGACAAATCTCTATAATGACGGGACAAAAAAGAACAAATATTGATTTTTTAAAGAAAATAGGTTATAATACAAAGATAGTTGAAAATGAATTTTTGGATGTAAATATTTCAAAAAAAGGAGTATTTCAGTGCGAATAGAATCTATTGATATTGTCGGCTTTAAATCCTTTGCTGATAAAACTACCCTTAAATTCGGTAAGGGTCTCACCGCCGTTGTTGGACCTAACGGAAGCGGTAAAAGTAATGTTTCAGATGCCGTTCGTTGGGTGCTTGGTGAACAGTCTACAAAAAGTCTGCGCGGTACCAGTATGGAGGATGTTATCTTCAGTGGAACCGCAAAGCGCAAGCCTCACGGCTACTGTGAGGTTACAATTCATTTTGATAATACCGACAGAGGTCTTAATTTTAATGAGGACAAGGTTTCGGTAACACGCCGTTATTATCGCTCACACGAAGGTGAGTATGCAATAAACGGCGTTTCGGTGCGTCTTAAGGATGTTCACGAATTGTTTATGGATACAGGTCTTGGCCGTGATGGTTATTCTATGATCGGTCAGGGTAAAATTGATAATATAGTAAGCACAAAATCTAATGAGCGCCGCGATATTTTTGAGGAGGCTTCGGGTATTTCCCGCTACCGTTACCGCAAAATAGATGCCGAGCGCAAGCTTTTAGCCGCTGATGAAAATTTACTTCGTTTGCACGATATTTTGGATGAACTCAAAAGCCGTGTTGGTCCCTTAAAGGAACAATCGGAAAAGGCTGAAAAGTTTTTGGTTCTTGCTGAGGAGAAAAAACAGCTTGAAATAGGTCTTTGGCTTCATATGTTGGAGGCTTCTAAAGAGGCATTCCGTAAGCAGGAGAGTAAAATAGCCATAGCCACCGAGCAGTACCGTCAGATTGAGCAACAGCTTACCGATTTTGATGCAACAATGGAAAAAAACTCAGCCGATTTGGTTGCCGTTACAATGGCGGTGGACGAGCTTAAGGCGGGCATATCCTCTTTGGAGGAGCAGATTGCCCGTACTGAGGGTTACATAAATGTTGCAAAAGCAAACATTGAACATAATAATGAGAATATTGCCCGTCTGGAGGGCGAAAAGGCTCAGCTTTTAAAATCGGATGAGGATGCTGTTAACGAGGCAAAAAGTAAGGAAAATGAGATTGTAGAGCTTATAGAAAAGGGCAAGGAGATTGAGGCAAAGGCCACCGAGGTAAACGAAAAGCTTACAGGTCTTATTCAAAACAGCGAAAATCTTTCCCGCAGTCTGGAAACAAAGGCAATGGAGCTTAATGAGCTTTCCATAAAGCTTTCAGATTATAGGGTAAGTGAGGTAACTGCCCGCTCATCTCTTCAGGAAATTGCCGCCCGTGAGGAGGTTATTTCTGTAGCCGAAGCTGAGCGCAAGGCAGAAATTGAAGCACTGGAAAAAGAAATGTCTGAGCTTAAGGCAGATTTGGACCGTGCTAATGATATTATTATTTCTACCGATAATACTATAAAGGGCTATGAAATGCGTCTTGCAAATCGAAAGCAGGCGGTGGACGACCAAAAGGCGGAGATAGACAGCCTTAATCTGGATATTGCCGAAAAGCGTCGCCGCGCAGGTATTTTAGAGGATTTGCAAAAAAATATGGAGGGCTATCAGTTATCTGTAAAGGCTTGTATCGCCGAGGCGGAAAAGGGTAGACTAAGCGGTATTCACGGTCCCGTTCTGGATCTTATAAAGGTGCCTAAGGAATATTCTGTAGCCATTGAAATTGCCCTTGGTGCCACCGCCCAGAACATTGTTGTGGATAGTGATAGCGATGCAAAAAAAGCTATTCGTTTTTTAAAGACCGAAAATAAGGGTCGCGCCACATTTTTACCCCTTACATCAATCAGGGGCAGGGAGTTCAGTGAAAAGGGACTGGATGACCAGTACGGCTATGTAGGTATGGCAGATGAACTTATTGATTACGATTCAAAATATGCCGAAATTATTTCATCGCTCCTTGGTAGAACCGTTATAGTGGATGATATTGATGCCGCCGCAACCATAGCCAAAAAGTATGGTTATCGCTTTAAGGTAGTTTCTTTAGATGGTCAGGTGGTAAATCCCGGCGGTTCCTTAACGGGTGGCTCTTTGGGTAAGCATTCGGGTCTGCTCAGCCGCGCAGGTGATATAGATAATCTTAAAAACCAAGCTAAGGCGTTAGAAACAAAGCTTGCAGAATTGCAGGAAAAATATGATGCCGCAGTATCGGCATTTGGTGCCGCTGAGGCGGAGGTTACCGCAGTTCGCAGTGAGGCTGTTACCGCTACTGAGGATAAAATCCGCGTAGAGGGTGAAATCCGCCGAGTATCACAGCTTCTTGCCGCCGCTAAAATTAGCCTTGCCGAGCTGGAGAAGGAAAGCAATGAGGCTAAAGAACGCGCATTAAATCTTGAAAAATCGGCTGATGAAGCAGCTAAAAAAATAAATGAGCTTGAAAAACGCGAGGACGAAATCAAGGCTCAGATGGATGAAATGAGCGGTGGCAGAGATGAAACCGCCGATGAAAGGGAGCAGCTTAGCGCCTCCCTTACTGAGCTTCGCCTTTTATCTGCCGCAAATGAAAAGGATATTGAGGCCGCTAAAAAGGCAGTTGAGCTTTTAAATGCCGCAATAAGCGGCAGAGGTGAGCAATCAATCCAAATAGAAAATGAACTTGCCGCCGCTAATGAAAAGGGCAAAGCCTATGAGGATGAAATCACAAGACTTGAAGCTGCCATTGTAGAGGCTAAGGGCGAAGTAGAGGCTAAGCAGGCAGAGGTTGAGGCTCAGCTTACAAAGCGTCACGAAATTGAGTCATCTTCTACCAATCTTCGTCAAAGCGAAAAGGATAAAACAATGGAGCGCGAGCGTGTTAATGGTGAGCTTGAGCGCTTAAAGGCTAAAAAAGAGGCAATGACCGAGGAGCTTGACGATATTGTAAGGCGCCTTTATGATGAATATGAGCTTACCCGCACTGAAGCCGAGTGTATGGGAATTGAAATTGAAAATCCCGCCGAGGCTAAAAGACAGCTTGCTGAAACAAAATCCAAAATCAAGGCTTTGGGTAATGTTAATGTTGCCGCTATTGAGGAGTATAAAGAGGTAAGCGAACGCTATGAATTCCAGTCTGCTCAGGTAGCAGATGTGGAAAACACTAAGGCAGAGCTTATTCGTCTTATTGGTGACCTTACCGAGCAGATGAAAACAATGTTCTTAGAGGGCTTTGAGCGTATTGGTGTAAACTTTACAAGAATCTTTACCGATATGTTTGGCGGCGGTCATGCCGAGCTTAAGCTATCTGACCCTGATGACCCACTTAATAGTGGTATTGATATTGTTGCAAAGCTTCCCGGTAAAAATGTACCCAGTCTGGATGTTCTCTCCGGTGGCGAAAAGGCGCTTATTGCTATTTCTATCTACTTTGCAATTATGCAGGTAAATGCGCCCCCCTTCTGCTTTTTGGATGAGGTTGAAACCGCTCTGGATGATATTAATGTTGACCGTTTTGCAAACTATATGAAGCGTTCCGATTTAGATACACAGTTTATTTGTATAACCCATCGTCGCGGTACTATGGAGGCGGCAGATATGCTTTACGGTGTAACTATGCAGGAAAGGGGTGTAACCAAGCTTATCCAGCTTGATGTTGCACAGCTTGAATTGGATTTAAAATCTCTTGAGAAAAAGTAAAAGGAGTATTCTTTAATGGGATTATTCAGTAAAATAAAAAACGGACTCAAAAAAACAAGTGCAGGATTTATTGAAAAGGTTGGTTCTGTTTTAAGTAGCTTCCGTAAAATAGATGAGGAACTGTTTGAGGAGCTGGAGGAGACCCTTATCCTTTGTGATATCGGCGCCGCCACCTCCACCAAAATATGTGATATTCTTCGCGAAAAAGTAAAGGAAGAAAAGGTTGAAGACCCTGCTCTTATTCGTGATATGCTTAAAGATATTATCTTTGAAATGTTAAACGGTAACAACAATCTGGATGTATCTCAAAGCCCTACCGTTATTATGGTTATTGGTGTAAACGGTGTTGGTAAAACCACCAGCATAGGTAAAATGGCGGCTAATTTTAAGGCTCAGGGCAAGCAGGTTGTGCTCGGTGCGGCAGATACCTTCCGCGCCGCCGCTATCGACCAGCTTGGCATATGGGCAGATCGCGCAGGTGTGCCTATGGTAAAAAGCGTAGAGGGTACCGACCCCGCATCGGTAGTGTTTGATACTATGGCATCTGCAAAGGCTAAAAAGGCAGATGTTATTATCTGTGATACTGCAGGTCGACTTCATAATAAGAAAAATCTTATGGATGAGCTTGCAAAAATGAATCGTGTTATTGATAAGAGTCTGGAAAACGGCAAAAAAGAAACCCTTTTGGTATTAGATGCCGCAACAGGTCAGAATGCCGTTAATCAGGCGCGTCAATTTAGTGAGGTTACCGATATTACAGGTATTGTTTTAACCAAGCTGGATGGCACTGCCCACGGCGGTGTTGTTATAACAATTATGGATGAATTGGGAATCCCCGTTAAGCTTATTGGCGTTGGTGAGCAGATTGATGATTTAATGCCCTTTGATGCAAGAGAATTTGCCGACGGTCTTTTCCCGTCTGAGGTATAAAAATGAAATTTATATTAGCAACAAAAAATCTTAAAAAGCTTAAAGAACTGGAAAGAATTCTCATTCCCTTAGGTCACGAGGTTATATCCGAACGGGATTTAACTGAGCCTCTGCCCGAGGTTGTTGAGGATGCAGATTCCTTTGAGGGCAACGCACTGCTCAAGGCTCGTTCTGCAATGAAGCTAACAGGTCTTGCCGCCGTTGCCGATGATTCGGGTCTTTGTGTGGATTATCTGGACGGTGCCCCCGGCGTTTATTCCGCAAGATATGCGGGTGAGGGTCACGATGATGCAAAAAATAATGAAAAATTACTTGATGCATTAAAGGGTTTGCCAAACGAAAAGCGCACCGCAAGATATGTTTCGGCAGTAGCGGTGGTTTTCCCCGACGGCAGGGAATTTACCGTTCGCGGCACTACAGAGGGCTATATTGCAGACCACGAGGAAGGCTCTAACGGCTTTGGTTACGACCCCCTTTTTGTGGGTGAGCTTGGTTGTTTCGGACTTCTTTCAGATAGTGATAAGGACTCCATAAGCCACCGTGGCAGAGCCCTTAAAAAAATGGCAGAGGAATTAAATAAATATATTTAAAAAAGGTAGAAATAATTATGTTAAACAGTAAACAAAGAGCCGAGCTCAGAGGTATGGCAAACAGCTTGGAGCCTATTTTTCAGGTAGGTAAGGGTGGTGTTAACGACCAGCTTATCCGTCAGGTGGATGAAACTTTGGAAAAAAGGGAGCTTATTAAAATAACCGCCCTTGAAACCTCCCCCGAATCCTCCCGTGAGGCGGCAGATAAAATAGCTGAGGCAGTTGGCGCTGATGTTGTTCAGGTAATTGGCAGAAAATTTATTCTTTACAGAAAAAGTAAAGAAAATCAAAAAATCTTTTTAAAAAAGAAAAAGTAGAGTGATTTCGCTTGAAAAAAACTGCTATTTTCGGGGGCACCTTTAATCCCCCCCATACAGGGCACAGATTTATGCTGGAAGGCATTGCAAGGCAGCCCGAGATTGAAAAAATCTTAATTATGCCCGCCAAAGCACCGCCGCACAAATCAGGTGTGGTTGTTTCGGCAGAGCATAGGGTTAATATGTGCAAAATGGCTTTTTGTGGCATAGAAAAATGCGAAATATCTTTAGAAGAACTTAATTTGCCGGGTAAAAGCTACACAGTAAATACCCTTCACCATCTAAACAAAAAAGGTATTAAAAATCCGGTGCTTGTAATCGGTGCCGATAGTCTTGTTAATTTTAATAAGTGGTACAGGTATGATGAGATTTTATCCCTTGCCGAGCTTTATGTATATAAGCGTGAGGGAATTGATGTTGCCGTTTTGCTTTCAGCAAAAAAAGAACTTGAAAAGCAGGGCGCAAAAATTACTATACTGGATATTTGTCCACCCGCCGTTTCGTCAACCGATATAAGAGCGGCTTTTGGCAAAGCGGAAAACCTGAAATCACTTTTAGAGCCAAATGTTTTAAAATACATTAATGAACATTCACTTTATTGAGGGTAATTTGTATGGAACCTATTTTTATTGGAAAAGGTATTGAATATAGAAAAGAATTTGAAAATTATGTTCAAATTTTAAAAGAAAGATTAACTGAAAAAAGATTTTATCACTCCCTTGCGGTGGCTAAGGAAGCCCTTCGTCTTGCCGAAAAATACGGCTGTGATGCCAAAAAAGCTTTTCTGGCAGGTCTGCTTCACGACATCTGCAAGGATGATGACCCAAATTTGCAGTTGCAATTGTTCGGCGAATTTGGTATAATATTAGATACTGTTGAAAAAAAGGCGCGCAAACTTTGGCATGCCATAGCAGGCGCAGCTTATATAAAAGAAAAATTATTGCTTAATGATGAAGAAATAATTTCTGCCGTGCGCTATCATACCACCGCAAGAAAGGGTATGTCCCTTTTGGAAAAGATCCTATATCTTGCTGATTTTACATCAGAGGACAGAGATTATGATGGCGTGGATGATATGCGTAGAGCGGTGGATGTATCATTAGAGCACGCAATGCGCGAAGCGCTTATTTTTACAGTGGTAGATTTAACAGAAAAGGGTATGCCTGTACACAGTGATACTATGGAAGCATACCGTGAGATTGTAAAATAAAGGAGTCAGGTTATGAATAACAATCATAATAATGAAGAAACCGTTGATTTATATTCCTATTCTAACCCTAAAAACAAAGGAAAAAGCAAACGCCAGATTATTCGCAGAACCGTAAATATAGCTGCATCCATAGTTTTAACCATATCAATACTTCTTACTGTTGTTATGGGCGCAGGTATATGGGTAATGGGGCAAAGAATCAATGATGACAGCGATCAGGAAGAAGGCGAGTTTGAAAAACTAACCTACAGCTCTGACAGTAAGGTCAGCTATATTCTTGTTACAGGTGTTGACCCGCAGGAAACCCTTACAGATATTATTATTGTTGCCTGTATTGACCACGAAAAAAACACCTTGAACTTCTTGCAAATTCCAAGAGATACCTATATAGGTGATGATGTTCCCACCAAAAAGGTTAATGCGGTTCACGGCAATCCCCGTAAGGGTGAGGCTAAAATCAATGCGCTTCGCCGCCGTCTTTCCAGTTATTTTGGTATTCCTCTTGACCATTATGTTAAATTCACCATCAAGGGCTTTTCCAATGTTATTGATGCCTTGGGCGGTGTTACCGTTAATATTGAAACACCCAATGCAAATGGTATTGATATTATGAACCCCTTCACCAAAAAGCACGAGCGCATAGGCCCCGGTGTTGTAACCCTTACAGGGCCTCAGGCGGTTGGCTTTGTGCGTAAGCGTACAGGTGTTAAGGACGGTTATGTAAAGGGTGATATCGACCGTATTGAATCTCAGCGCGAGGTTTATGTTGCACTTGCCAAAAAGCTACAGTCAATGTCCACCAGTCAAATGGTAAGCATTGCTAAAAACTGCTACAGCGAAATTGCAACCGATATGAGTATCGGTCAGATTTTAGGCTATGCAGGCGAGGTTAAGGAAATACCTATGGAAAGTATGGGTATTTATGCAGTTCCCGGTCAGTTTGAAACCTACAACGGACTTTCAATGTGGTCACCCCATAAGGACGAATATATTGAAATTTTCAATACTTATTTTAATCCTTACGGTGTTCCCATTACCACAGATGATATTCAAATGATAGAGCTTCACAAACGCCTTGGTCATTCCACTAAGGATAGTGAGGTTAATCAGGGCGGCGCCCTTTCAAATGTAAAAAAATAGAAAAGAGGTTTTAATTTGCAGGGCTTAGATATTGTAAAGATAGCGTGCAAAACGCTTGATGATAAAAAAGCAATGGATTTAAAGGCTATTGAGGTAACCGAAATTACCGTTCTTGCCGATTATTTTGTGCTTGCAACGGCAACCTCATCCACCCATGTTCGCGCCCTTTCGGACGAGGTAGAAGATGCCTTAAGTAAGGAAGGCTTGGAGCCGCATCATATTGAGGGCAGAACAACTGGCTGGATTTTGCTTGATTACGGCAGCGTTGTTATTAATGTAATGGATGCCAAGAACCGTGACTTCTATGGCTTGGATCATACTTGGAATGACGGCAAAGAGCTTGATATTTCCGATTATATTAAAGACTAAAAAGATTAATTTTAAGGACTGAATTCCCTATGAAATATGATTTTTTAAAAATTGAAAACAAGTGGCAGAAAAAGTGGGAGGAGGCCGATGCCTTTGCGGCAAAGGATAACAGCTCCGCACCCAAATTCTACGGACTTGTAGAATTTCCTTATCCCTCGGGCGCAGGTATGCATGTTGGTCATATCAAGGCATACAGCGGTCTTGAGGTTGTTTCCAGAAAACGCCGTTTAGAGGGCTATAATGTACTTTTCCCCATCGGCTTTGATGCATACGGACTTCCTACCGAAAACTATGCAATTAAAACAGGTATCCATCCCCGAAAGGTTACCGATATAAATATTGAAAAGTTTACAAGTCAGTTAAAACGAGTTGGCTTTTCCTTTGATTATTCAAGGACTATTGACACCACCGATGATAAATACTACAAATGGACTCAGTGGATATTCCTTAAAATGTTTGAAAACGGTCTTGCCTTCCGCGATAAGACCTTGGTAAACTATTGCCCCTCTTGTAAGGTTGTTCTCTCTAATGAGGATTCTCAGGGCGGTAAGTGTGATATCTGCCACAGTGATGTTGTTCAAAAGTCCAAGGATGTTTGGTATTTAAGAATTACCGAGTATGCCGATAAGCTTCTGCAGGGCTTGGATGATGTGGATTATCTACCCAATATCAAGCTTCAGCAGGTAAACTGGATTGGTAAATCCCGCGGTGCGTTTGTAAACTTTACACTTAATGAAATAGGTGAGCAGTTAAAAATTTACACCACCCGTCCGGATACTCTTTTTGGTGTAACCTTTATGGTTATGGCGCCTGAACACCCCTTGCTTGATAAATATGCCGATAAAATTTCAAATATGGATGAGGTTTTAAGCTATCGGGCAGAATGTGCCAAGAAAACCGAATTTGAGCGCACCCAGCTTGTTAAGGATAAAACAGGCGTTAAAATTAATGGTATTACCGCAAAGAATCCCGCAAGCGGTAAGGATATTCCTATCTACATATCCGACTATGTTATGATGGGCTACGGAACAGGTGCAATTATGGCTGTTCCTGCACACGATGACCGCGACTATGACTTTGCAAAGAAATTTGGTATTGATATTGTTGAGGTTATCAAGGGTGGCGATATTAGCGAAGCCGCTTATACAGGCGACGGCGAAATGGTAAACTCCGATTTCCTTAACGGTATGGATAATAAAAAGGATTCAATTGCAAAAATGATTGAATTCTTATCCGAAAAAGGCATCGGTGAAGGCGGCGTTCAGTTTAAAATGAAGGACTGGGCATTTAACCGTCAACGCTATTGGGGCGAGCCTATTCCTATTGTTCATTGTGAAAAGTGCGGTATGGTTGCCGTTCCCTATGATGAATTACCTCTTAGACTTCCCGAGGTTGAAAATTTTGAACCCGGTACAGATGGCGAAAGTCCTCTTGCTAAAATTGATTCCTATGTAAATTGCAAGTGTCCCAAGTGTGGCGGCGATGCCAAGCGCGAGACCGATACTATGCCTCAGTGGGCAGGCTCCTCATGGTACTTCCTGCGCTACATTGATCCTAACAATGACAGCGCCCTTGCCGATATGGAAAAGCTTAATTACTGGATGCCTGTTGACTGGTATAACGGTGGTATGGAGCATGTTACCCGCCACCTTATCTACTCCCGTTTCTGGCATAAGTTCCTTTATGATATAGGTGCAGTACCTTGCGCTGAGCCTTATGCAAAAAGAACGGCTCAGGGTCTTATCTTAGGTCCCGACGGTGTTAAAATGAGTAAGTCCCGTGGAAATGTAATCGACCCCAACGAGGTTGTAGATTCTTTGGGCGCCGATGTTCTTCGCACCTATGTACTTTTTATGGGTGACTATGAGCAGGCAGCCCCCTGGTCAGAAAATTCAGTTAAGGGATGCAAAAGATTTATTGACAGAATCTGGAATTTGCAGGAAATTTTAGTAGATGGCGATGAATACTCCAAGGAGCTTTCTACATCCTTCCACAAAACCATTAAAAAGGTTTCTGAGGATATTGAAACTCTTAAATACAACACAGCAATTGCCGCCCTTATGACACTGCTTAATTCTATTTATACAAAGGGCGAAATCAATAAGGCCGAGCTAAAAACCTTCTTGCTTTTGGTTAATCCCTTTGCACCTCATATTACTGAGGAAATGTGGGAACAGTGTGGCTTTGGTGAAATGCTGGCCAAGGATGGCAAATGGCCCGTTTATGATGAAGCTAAGTGTTGTGACAGTGAAATTGAAATTGTTGTTCAAATCTGCGGTAAAATAAAGGCTAAGCTTATGGTTGCCACCGATGCATCTAAAGATGATATGCTTTTAGCCGCTAAAGAAGCTGTTGCAAATGAGCTTAACGGTAAGCAAATTATTAAGGAAATTGTTGTACCCGGCAAACTTGTTAATATTGTTGCAAAATAATACTTGACAATATGTGTGTGCTTGTAGTATAATAAATTCCTAACAATAAAAAATACCCCTGCAAATACTGCGGAGGGAGGGAACATAATGAGTCAGGTAAGAATTAAAGAAAACGAATCTTTGGATAACGCACTTCGTCGTTTTAAAAGGCAGACTGCAAAAGACGGTGTTATTCAGGAGGTACGCAAGAGAGAGCATTACGAAAAGCCCTCTGTAAAGCGTAAAAAGAAGTCGGAAGCCGCACGTAAGCGTAAGTTCCGCTAAAAAAAGTTTTAAAAGGCGGCTTGGTTTATCCAAGCCGTTTTTTGTTTATCTATTTTGGGGGAGAGTGATGCTGTGTTTACAAAACCTAATATTCAACTTCAAAGCGCTACCGATATAACGGTAGAGCTTTTAAATAAAATGAATATCACCTGCCTTATTTTGGATGTTGATAATACCCTTTGCATAAAAAAAGGCGAAATAATTTTAGATGGTGTTATGAATTGGCTTTCTGATATGCATAGCGCAGGCATAAAGCTAATAATCCTATCCAACGCAAAACCCAAAAGAATGGAAGGTATAGCAAAAAAATTAGGTCTGCCTTTTGTGGGGTTGGGTGGCAAGCCGTTACCCTTTGGGTATAAACGCGCCGCCAAAAGAATGGGCGTAAGCATCAAAAATTGCGCCATAGTTGGCGACCAGCTTTTAACCGATATTTTGGGCGGTAATTTAGCGGGTTGCAAAACAATTCTTGTTTGCCCCGTAGAGCTTGAAAATTCCTTCGGCTTTAAAATAAAAAGAGGTATTGAGCGTAAGCTATTGAAAAAATATAATCTTAAATGTGATTTTTAATATTGGAGGGTGTGATATTATGTCGGCAAAATTCGGACCCGCAGGCAATTCTGAAAGCTTTACCAAAATGGGATATAAGCATTCATTGCAAGTGCCCGAATATATTGTAAAAATGGGGCTGGATGCCTTTGAATATCAGTGTGGCAGAGGTGTGAATATCGGCACCGAAAAGGCAGAGGCTTTAGGTAAGCTTGCCGCCGAAAAGGGTGTTGCACTTTCCCTTCACGCGCCATATTATATTTCAATGTCCTCGGTGGAGGAGGAAAAGCGCCTTAATTCCATCCGCTATATTTTAGATAGCGCAAGGGCGGTAAATGCAATGGGCGGAAACCGCATTGTTGTGCATACAGGCTCCTGCTCTAAAATCAGCAGGGAGGAAGCGCTTGCCCTTGCAACCGACACAATGAAGCTTGCTATAAAAGCTTTGGATGATGAAGGTCTTTCAAATGTTCGTATATGCCCCGAAACAATGGGAAAAATAAATCAGCTTGGCACTTTAGAGGAGGTTATTGCCCTCTGCAAGCTGGATGAACGACTTCTGCCCTGTATTGATTTTGGTCATCTTAATGCCCGTACTCTGGGCGGCTCCAATTCCAAGGAGGCATACGAAAGCATTTTAAATACTATTGAAAATGAGTTGGGCGAGGCAAGACTAAAGGAATTTCATTCTCATTTTTCTAAAATTGAGTATTCGGCAGGCGGGGAGAAAAAGCATCTCACCTTTGAGGATACCCTTTTTGGTCCCGACTATGAGCCGTTAATGGAGCTTGTTTATAAAAAGAAATTAAATCCTACCTTTATCTGTGAATCGGCAGGTACTCAGGCCGAGGATGCCAAAGCAATGAAGGATTATTATTTATCTCTTTAGGGAAGTGTTAATATGAAAATCTTAGTAATCAACGGACCAAATCTTAACCTTTTAGGTGTGCGTGAACCCGAAATTTACGGTAATCGTACTCTAAATGATATCAATGCTGATATTGCCGCAAAGGCAAAGGAAATCGGTGTTGAGTGTGAATTTTTTCAGTCCAATAGTGAGGGCGAGCTTGTTTCGGCAGTTCACAGCGTTTTAGGTGATGAATATGCAGGCTGTGTTATAAATGCCGGCGCCTACACCCACTACAGCTATGCCCTGCATGATGCAATTTCATCGGTGAACAAGCCTTTTATTGAGGTGCATATGTCCAATGTTCACTCCCGCGAGGAGTTTCGTCACACCTCGGTTATCTCTGCCGTTTGCAAGGGTATAATTGCAGGTCTCGGGGAAAACAGTTATCATCTGGCAGTTCAAGCCATTAAAGAAATGGTGGAATAATGTCAAATATAGAAAGCATTAAAAATTTACTTGCGGAGGATACTGCTGTCCTTATCTATACCCCCGTTTCAAGACTTTATTTAAGCGGATTTGAATCTTCACTAGGCTACCTTTTTATAACAAAAGAAAAAACCGTTTTGTTTGTGGATGGCAGATACATTGAAGCCGCCCAAAAGGGTGTAAATAGTGATATTGAAGTCCGACTTTTTACAAATCTTTCTGAGCAGGTAAAGGAATTTTTGGGTGAAAAAATCAAAAAGCTATTGGTGGAAACATCTAATACCATTGCCGATGTAAGAGGCTTTGAAAGGCTTTTTGGGGTAGAAGTTTTGCCTTCTGATGAGCTTGAAGGCACTCTACGCACACTGCGTCTTATTAAAAATGATTATGAAATCGACTGCATAATAAAAGCTCAACGAATGGCGGAAAAGGCATTCGATGAAATTTTAGGCTTTATTCGTCCCGGTGTTACCGAAATAGAAATAGCCGCCGAGCTGGAATATCGTATGAAGCTTGCGGGTAGTGAATGTGTATCCTTTGAAACAATTGCCGTTTGTGGTGAAAAATCCTCTATGCCTCATGGTGTACCGAGGGATAAGGTAGTAAAATCGGGGGATTTTATTACTATGGATTTTGGCGCCGTTTATAAGGGCTACCATAGTGATATGACCCGCACCGTTGCCGTAGGCTACGCTACCGATGAAATGAAAAAGGTCTATGATGTTGTGCTTAGCGCCAATCTTGCCGCCATAGAAAAGGTGCAAGAAGGAGCAAAAGCAAGCGAGGTAGACCTTGCCGCCCGTGATATAATAACGAAAGCGGGCTACGGTAAGGAGTTCTCTCATTCCACAGGTCATGGCGTGGGCTTGGAAATTCACGAAGCACCTACAGTAAGCTTTAAAAACGAAACAATTTTAAAAGCAGGTCAGGTTATAACCATTGAACCGGGCATATATTTACCCGGAAAATTCGGTGTAAGAACAGAAGATATGGTTGTTGTTACAAAAAATGGCTGTAATAACTTGACAAAAGCCGAAAAAAAGCTTATAATCATATAGAGTTGGTATGCCTTGTGCTAACTGAAAAATTAAGTAATGTTGCGGTGTAACCGCTTCATAAAAATATGGAGGTAAAATTATGGTAAGTGCCGGCGATTTTAGAAATGGCGTAACTTTTGAAATGGAGGGCAATGTTTATCAGATCATTGAATTCCAGCATGTTAAGCCCGGTAAAGGTGCAGCTTTTGTTCGTACCAAAATCAGAAATGTAATTTCAGGTGCGGTGGTTGAAAAAACCTTCAACCCCAATGATAAATTCCCCACCGCTTTTGTTGAGCGTAAGGAAATGGAGTATTCCTACAGTGACGGTGATCTTTACTACTTTATGGATCCCGAAAGCTATGAGCTTGTTCCCGTAAATCAGGGTGATTTGGGTGACAACTTCAAGTTTGTTAAGGAAAATATGGTTTGTAAGGTTCTTTCCTACAAGGGTAATGTTTTTGGTGTAGAGCCCCCAACATTTGTTGAGCTTCAGGTAACCCAGACCGATCCCGGCTTCAAGGGTGATACCGCTACTAACGCAACCAAACCCGCAACACTTGAAACAGGCGCAGAAATCCGCGTTCCTCTTTTCATTGATGAGGGCGATATGGTTCGTATTGATACCCGTACAGGCGAGTATATGGAGCGCGCATAATTATTTTATAATTAATTTTTAAGGAGAAAAAATTATGACTATCTGTGAAAAAGTTGCATATATCAAGGGTCTTGCAGAAGGCTTAGAGCTTGATGCTAACGATAAAAACAGCAAGGTTTTAAAGGCAATTATCGAGCTTTTAGAGGATGTTGCTTTAACCGTTGAGGATTTAGAGGATGGCTGTGCAGAGCTCTGCGAGCAGATTGATGCAGTTGATGAAGACCTCTCTAACCTTGAAGATTATGTTTATGACGATGAAGAGGATTATGAGGATGAGGATGATGAGGTTTACGAAGTAACCTGTCCCGCTTGTAATGACATTGTTTATTTAGATGAAGATATGCTTGCCGAGGGTGAAATTGCTTGCCCCAATTGCGGAACAAACTTAGAGTTTGATTTTGATTGTGACTGCGATTGCTGTGACGGCGAGTGCGATTGTGACGATAAGGAATAATCCCCTTATCAAAATAGCTTTTTAAAAGGGGTACCGCAGGTGCCCCTTTAGTTATATTGTGATGTAGTAGGGTAATATTGGAGGCTAGTATATGAATGAACTTATAAATACTAATCTTGTAGAACAAATTAAAATTTTGTTGGAATCGTCTAGAAACAAGATTGCTACAACAGTAAATACAACACTGCTTCACACTTATTGGCAAATAGGTAAAATTATTGTTGAGGATGAAGCTTTGCACATTGGAGATGCGGAATATGAGAAACAATCTCTTCGCCAACTTTCCAGAGTGTTAACAACAGAGTTTGGAAAAGGATTTTCGCGTTCTAATCTTTCAAATATGCGTCAATTTTATTTAACACATAAAGATGTCCAGACGGCGTCTGGACAGTTATCGTGGTCGCATTATTGTGAACTTCATTCTATATCTGATGAGCAAAAACGCAGTTTTTATGAAAAGGAGTGCGTTAACTCTCGTTGGTCTGTTCGTGAACTTCGCCGTCAAATTGAAAGCTCTCTTTTTGAGCGGCTGTTGCTATCTGGT
>JAGAOS010000070.1 GCA_017623575.1 Clostridia bacterium | reverse complement strand
TGCTTACACTCCTGTTCGTCCTAAGTGCTGGGGCGTTCCTAAGAAGGCTAAGAACCCCGAAGGCGCTGCATACTTCCTCCGTTACTTCCTTGACACCAGCGAATTCAACCAGTCTTCAACCTTCCACAACAAGCAGTTTGAAACCATTTATAAGAAGATTACTTCTACCAGCGCAAAGAAGACCGTTATGCACGGTTGGGGTGTTGCTGACTATGTTGAGTCTGATACCTATTCCAGAATTTGTAACGCTCTTGCAACCACTACACCTGCTAACATTACCACTCAGCTTAATTCTAAGAAGGGTTCTGTTCAAACAGGTATCGCTCGCGCTAATAAGGACCTTGCCAGAATCAAATAATTATTAAATTTTGGTTTATAAAATAATATATTAAAAAAATCTGCAAAAGGCGCAAAGCGCTTTTTGCAGATTTTTGTTTTACAGTAGTTCTATAAGATACCCTGCAATCTGCGTGGCAGATTGCTTTTTTTAAAGGGAATTAATCAAGGATTTATAGCACTCAAAAACTTCATTATGCTCTTTGTAGGCATTTTGATAAACCTCAATCACATAATCACCCTCAAAACCATGATTCTTAAGGTCGGTAATAAGGGCCGAAAAATTAAAGCTACCCCTTGTAGGAAGAAGACAGTCACCGGCGGGGGAGTGGTCGCTGATGTGAACATGGCGTATGCGGTAATCCATTGCTTCAACTATTTCGGGTACAGTATGTCCTGAGCGTATGCTTTGCTTAATGTCAAGGGTAAAATTAGCATCATCACCTAAAAATCTTACCATATCTGCTAAAAATTCAGGGTCACAGCTACGGTAGCCGTTTACATTTTCCTGACATAGGGTAACCCCAAATCGCTTTCCCTCATCGGCAATCATTTTAAATCGTTCGCAATATTCCTCTACCGAAAGCTTGCCCGTAGGTCTGTCACCGTGAAGATTTACAAACTTAGCACCCAGCCTCGCAGCAATTTCAAAATAACGCTCGAAATTATCAAGGCTTTCATCAAAGCGTCGGGTGTATTCTGAAAACACCATATATGGCTCTGCAAAAGAAAGCATAGGGTGTATTGCCGTAACGCGAAGGGGTGTGTTATAAATAATTTCTAATATATAATCTATAAAAGAATCTTTTAATTCTCGGGCTGAATTAAAGAAAATCTCGGTGCAGGGAATACCGTTTTCACTAATTAACGCTATAGATTCTTCGGTTTCAAGAGGGTAAAAACTGGCTGTTGAAATACCAATGCTCATAATTTAAAATCTCCCGGATTTGCAAATATAGTTTTATTGGTTTGGTATATAACCATACCGGGGTTTGCACCGTTTGGTTTTTTTACAAATTTAACAGGTGTGTAATCCACAGGTACCTGATTTGATTTTTGTGCTTTAGAAAAATATGCCGCAAGTGTTGCCGCGTAAAGCAGTGTTTCATCATCTGGCTCTTTTCCCTCGGTAAAAAGAATAACATGTGAGCCATGAATACTTTTGGTGTGAAACCATAAATCATTTTTACTTGCAATTTTTGTTGTGAGTTTATCGTTTTGTAAATTATTTCTGCCTACTAATATCTTGAATCCATTTTTAGAAAATTCATAAGGTACGGCAGTTATTTTCGCTTTTTTATTGCCTGAATTACGGGCAATATATCCCATTTCACTTAACTCAGCTCGTATTTCGGTAAGCTCGGCGGTGGAGTCGGCAGTTTGCAGTTCAAACAAAACCGATTCAAGATATTCCAATTCCGATGCGCACTCGTTTATAAGCTGACCAAGGGTCTGCTCAGCAGTACACGCCTTTTTATATTCTTTAAAATATTTCGCGGCATTGTTTGCAGGGCTAAGTGCAGAGTTAAGTGGAATCTCAATTTCCTTGCAATCGGGGTCATAATAATTCTCGACCTTTATTTTTGTTGCCCCTTTGGGAATTCTGTATATATTGGCTTTAATTAGTTCGCCGTAAATTCTTAAATGCTCGCGGTTTGCCGATTTTAAAAGCTCCTGCTTTCTTAGTTGTAGCTTTCTTTCATTTCTGGCAATAAGATTTTTAATTTTTTTAACTAAATCAGATTTATTATGATCAAGACGGCGTAACCTATCCCGTTCACCATAGAATTCCTCCAAAAGGGAAGAAAAAGATTCGGCAGTTTTAAGCTTAAAAAGACTCTTATATTGATTAATACTGATAAAGCTGTAATCCTTAGGTTCGCCTTTTTCATCATACAAAACGGTTGGAATTCCGCCCGATTCAACCTCTTTTTTCAGATTAACAAGTTTTTCATAAAGGTCGTTTTGGTTTACCGCTTTTGCGGGGCAGTCGCAGTCGCCTGTTAATATAAAAGCAAGCTCTCTGCAAATAAGGGGCGAAATACCCGCAATATTTTGAATAATTGCATCGCTGAGTCTGGCATCGCTAAGACAAAGAATTTTCTGTGTTGCGGTTAGCAAATCGCCTGTAAGCAGGTCGGTTTTTCCTGTATTTTCAGGGGGGGTGTATATGGCACCGGGCTGTATAAGTCTGGCACCTGATTCTATATCGCTGCGCCTTGCAGAATCAATAATTCTGCCTGCTTCATCGGTAAGAATAAGGTTGGTTTTTTGACCTACCAGCTCCAAAATGAGTGAGTTTATTACTCTGTCGCCCATTTCATTGGTTGATTGTATTTTAAAAATTATAAGTCTTTCGGCACCAATGCCCTCAATTTTTAAAATTCTTCCGGAGGCAAGATGCTTCCTTAACAGCATACAAAACATTGGTGGATTAGCAGGATTTTCAAAAACAGTATCAGTAAAGCTTACCCTTGGGCAACCGGGAGATATAGAAATAAAGAGTTTTCTATTAAAACTTTTTCCTCTTAATGAAAAAACAAATTCGTTTTTGGCAGGAATATGAATTTTGTCTATGTGACAATCAATTGCCGCTTCAAGCTCATTGCGAAGACAGGCAATAAATGAACCGTCAAGCGGCATTGTTACACCTTCTTATTATTGGTTATTTTCAGCATCAACGCTGGTTTCATTCTTTATTATATGTGATTCTTCTGCTTGATTTTTAAGCTCTTCTTTTTTAAGTCTTGCTTTCACAGAGCGCTTTTTTGAAGCGGATTGTTCGGGATTATATGCCGCTAAAACATTTTCCCACTCATCGGGTGAAATATCCTTAGCAACCGCACCAAATTTTTTGTAAATAATTTCGCTTATCTCGTTGCAGCCTTTTTTATCTCTATAAAGCTGATTCATATGCATAATTGAAGTAACTGCCGCCAAAACACAAAGTATTGCTAATGGTATTATATGATTTTTGGACAAAGTGTAAGAGGTTTTGTCAAAAATCTCGCCCGATAGACGCCAGACTATGGTTACGCTTGATGCAAGTGAGAAAATAAGCTGTAAAAGCGGCAGCTTAAGCCATACAAAAATTTCTGATAAAACTATGCCAGCTGCGGCAACTACCATAATGTTAATTGTTGCATACATTCTGTCTATTTCAAGCTGTTGATGTGGCATAATATCGCCCATATTTGCAATATTAGCCGCCATATTCCCAGATTTACTTAAAATAAAAATAATATTAATAATTGTGCAGTATATAACTGCGGCAAAAAACAACCAGCGGAAAATACGGTATGATGTGCTTTGAGTGGTTATGTAGGATATACCGTTTTTACTTTGCTTTTTTCTAAGTAAGGTAAGTAAAACATCGTTTGATGTTTTGAGAGTTTTAGTTTTCATTATAATTCTCAGTTCCTTTAAAAAACATTTTTAAATAGTATACCATTTATAGAAAAAATTTTCAACAAATTAAATCCTTTATTTTTAAAAATAAGATTTTTACAAAAACTTTTTAAAAAATATTTGTATATAGTAATAAATATCTTAAAAAAATCTTAATATTTTCAAAAAAAGACTTTGCAGCAGAGTGGTTTTAGTGTATAATAAATTTGTATAACTGTAGAGTGTTTAACGAAGGAGTGATGATATGAAAACAGATTTTTCTGTTTCTCTTGCAAAAATAATTAATGAGTTTTCACTTGAAAAAATCTATATTCCGGGTGAACCGGAGGATATTCTTGTAACTAGCGTTGAAGTTAATCGCCCCGGCTTGCCTCTTGCAGGTCACTATGAGTTTTTTGATAGTGAGCGAATTCAAATAATCGGCAAAAGTGAAGAGAGCTATTTAAGTGAGCTTGATTTGGAACAGCTGGACGCATGTCTGGATGCCTTTTTTTCCAGAACTCCGCCTATGGTAATAATTTCACGCGGGTTGGAAATACCGCAAAAAATGTGCGATTATGCACAAAAATATTCTGTTCCTCTTCTTAGGACAGATGACTCAACCTCCGGTTTTCTTTCATCCTTAATAGCCTTTTTGAATGTTCAGCTTGCACCTCGTATTACCCGCCACGGTGTTTTGGTTGAGGTTTACGGTGAAGGTGTTCTGTTGCTTGGTGAAAGTGGAGTTGGTAAAAGTGAAACGGCAATTGAGCTTGTAAAAAGAGGTCATCGACTCATTGCTGATGATGCAGTTGAGCTCAGGCGAGTTTCTTCAAAATCTTTGGTAGGCTCTTCACCTGAGAATATTCGTCATTTTATAGAGCTTCGCGGAATAGGTATTATTAACGCAAGCCGTATTTTCGGTGCAGGTGCAGTAAAGCTTACCGAAAAAATTGATATGATAATAAAGCTTGAGCCTTGGGATGCTGATAAGGTTTATGACCGTATGGGTCTTGAAAATGAAAAAACCGAAATTTTGGGAATAAAAATACCCTCTCTTACCATCCCCGTAAAGCCCGGTAGAAACCTTGCGGTTATCATTGAGGTTGCGGCTATGAATAACCGTCAGAAGAAGATGGGTTATAACGCTGCTCACGACTTGCTTAAAAAGCTTGGTATGTCAGATGCTATTGATGATTCGGATACTACCGAAGGCAATGTAGATGTTTATAAATAAAGTTGATTTTTAAAATATAGGAGTGTAATAATTATGTATCATTTAGGAATTGATTTAGGCGGAACCAACATAGCAGTAGGTGTTGTGGACGAAAACTTTAATATTGTGGGTCGCGGTAAAATGAAAACCAACGCTCCTCGCCCTGTAGAAGAAATCTGTGACGATATGGCAACTGCCGCTAAAATGGCTATTGCAGATGCGGGTCTTACTATGGACGATATTGATACCATTGGTATCGGTGCACCCGGTAGCATTAATCCCTATACCGGTATAATTGCCGTTTCAAATAACCTTAAGTTTGAAAATGCACCTGTAGGACCTATGTTAAAAGAGCGTCTTGGTCGCGATGTTTTCATTGAAAATGATGCTTCTGCCGCCGCATACGGTGAGTTTTTAGCAGGCGCAGGACTTGGCACAAATGATATGGTTGCCATTACCCTTGGCACGGGCGTAGGTGGCGGAATTATCATTGGCGGTAAGCTTTTTGCGGGTTCTAACCTTGCAGGCGGCGAGCTTGGTCATACCGTTATTGTACACGATGGTGAGCAGTGCACCTGCGGCAGAAAGGGCTGTTGGGAGGCATATGCTTCAGCAACCGGTCTTATAAAGCTTACCAAAAAAGCTATGGAAGCAAACCCCGATTCTAAAATGTGGGAGCTTTGCGGCGGCGATATAAACAACGCCAGCGGACGCACCGCTTATGACGGTATGCGCGCAGGCGATAAGGCAGCAACCGAGGTTGTAGATAAATATGAGGATTATGTTGCCTGCGGTATTACCAATATGGTAAATATCTTCCAGCCTGAGGTGCTTTGCATCGGCGGTGGTATCTCTAAAGAGGGGGATACACTTTTAAATCCTATTGTTAAAAAGGTTGGAGCCGATCGCTTTACAAAGAATGTTGCAAAGCAAACCGAGGTTAAAATTGCTAAGCTTGGTAACGATGCAGGTATTATTGGTGCTGCATTTATCCACAGACTTTACAGAGATTCCACCAGATAGGTGAGTAAGAATACCATAAAACTAAACTATTTAAAAGTATTTGAGATTTAGGCTGATGTGAGTTGAACCCGTTACGGGCTCTACTCTCGTCAGCCGGTTTGGAGTGTTGTTTTTGGATTGCAGTCTGCTTAAAGAATTTTTAGATAATGAAGGCATAGTCTACCATGAGAACGAGCCTATGTCAGCGCATACTACATTTAAAATAGGTGGTCCTGCAGACTTATTTGTTCAGCCGGCAAGTGAAAATGCCCTTTCAAAGATAGTTTCATTTTGTAACGAAAGGGAAATACCTTTTCATATTATCGGCAACGGAAGTAATCTGCTTGTTTCCGATTTAGGTGTGGATGGTGCAGTTATTCATGTTGGCGCCCTTTCGGATTATTCGGTTGGCGGCGTTAATGAAATAACCTGCGGTAGTGGACTGCGTCTTTCTCTTCTTTGCAGTTATGCACTTGAAAACGGTCTTACGGGCTTAGAATTTGCTTGGGGTATACCGGGTTTTGTAGGTGGCGCAGTTTATATGAACGCGGGAGCCTATGATTCAGAAATATCCAATGTTATAACCGAATGCAGATGTATTACTGCAGACGGCAAATTTGAAACTCTTACTTTGGATAAAATGAAGCTTGGGTATAGAACAAGTATTTTTAAAGAAAAGAAAAACCGTGTTATAACATCTGCAAAATTCCAGCTTTATCCGGGTGACCCCGAAACAATCAGAAGCCGTATGGATGAGCTTATGCTTCGCCGTAAATCTAAGCAACCCTTAGAATACCCCAGTGCGGGTAGTACATTTAAACGCCCCACAGGTAATTTTGCGGGTACGCTTATTGAAATGTGCGGACTAAAAGGCTTTACCATTGGTGGCGCGCAGGTAAGCGAAAAGCATGCCGGCTTTGTAATAAATGTAGGTAACGCAACAGCTTCGGATGTAAAACGGGTTATTGAAGCCGTTGCTGAAAAAGTATTTTTAGAAACCAGCGTTAAATTAGAGCCTGAGGTAGAATTTATAGGCAGATAATTAAAAAAGGAAGTGAGCAAAAGTGGAATTCATATTTATAACAGGTATGTCAGGTGCGGGTAAATCCAGCGCCGCAAATGCAATGGAGGATTTAGGCTTTTATTGCATAGATAACATTCCGCCTATGCTCATTGCATCCTTTGTGGATTTAGCAAAAAAAGGTGAAATCAACCTTTCAAAAATTGCAATTGTTACTGATATCCGTAGCGGAGAAGCCTTTAAAAATATTCAAAGCGTATTTAAAAAGCTTTCGGATGAAGAAGTTTTTTATAAAATAGTATTTTTAGATGCTTCCGATAATGAGCTTACTCGTAGATATAGTGAAACAAGGCGTAAGCATCCCTTGTGTGAAGAATACAATCTTACTGTTGAGCAGGCGGTTGTTAAGGAGCGTGAAATGCTCCAATCTGTTCGCGCAATGGCTAATTTTGTTATAGATACAACAAGCCTTAAATCGGGTCAGCTAAAAAAACAGCTTTCGGCTTTGTTTTCGGGCGAGGGCATAAGCACCCTTAATATATCCTGTGTTTCCTTTGGCTTTAAGTATGGACCCGCCGCAGATGCCAATTTGGTTTTTGATGTAAGATGTCTGCCAAATCCCTTCTATATAAAGGAGCTTAAGCCTCTTACAGGACTTAATTCGGAGGTTTCGGATTATGTTATGAGCTTTGATTCTTCAAAGGAATTTGCAAAGCGTATTTTAAATCTTATTGAATATAGCGTTCCGTTATATAAGGATGAGGGAAAAAGTCAGTTGGTTATAGCAGTAGGTTGTACGGGCGGCAAGCACCGTTCGGTAACCTTTGCTGAGCTTATTTATAAAAGGTTACACGAGCTTGGTTATCGCGTGAGTGTTAATCATCGCGATATTGAAAAAAGGTAGGGGGCGGAAAAATGTCATTTACCTCTAATATTAAAAGCGAATTATGCAAAATTGAAACGCCCACCTGTTGTAAAATTTCCGAATGTTACGGTATTTTACTGTTTGGTAGGGCGTTTTCTGAAAAGCTTATATCCGTTTCTACCGAAAGTGAAGAGGTTGTGGAAAGACTTTGCCATCTTATTCAGAGCTGTTATTCTGTGCAACCTCATATTTCAGGCGGCGGAACAAAGCGAGATTATTTTACAGTATCAATAGATGATGAGGCAAAATGTACCGAAATTTTAAATTCCTTAGGGTATTTTGGCTTTGAGCTTGGTGACAGTGTTATAAAATATCAGAATATCGAGGATGAGTGTTGCAAAATTTCTTTTATAAGGGGTGCATTTCTCGCATCGGGAATGGTAAGCGACTCTAACAAAGAGTACCACGCAGAATTTCCCATTAAAAATGCAGCACTTACAAATGAATTCTATGAAATTTTGTGTGAAATGGGTCTAAAACCGAAAATATCCGCCAGAGGTTCAACTCATATTATATATTTTAAAGAAAGTGAAAATATAGAGGATCTTTTAACAACCATTCAGGCAACCAATCACACCCTGGAGCTGGCGGGAATAAAGGTTTATAAGGATATGCGCAACCACTATAACCGCCTTAGCAACTGTGAGGTTGCAAATATCTCAAAAACAGTAAACGCGGCGGTGGCACAGAAACAGGCCATAGAAAAAATTAAGCAAAAGGGAGCTTATGAAACCCTTTCAGGGGAGCTTAAATTTGCTGCAGAGCTAAGGCAAAAAAATCCCGAAGCCAGTCTTGCAGAGCTTGTAAATATTTCAGGTAACGCCATAACTAAATCGGGACTTAATCATAGACTAAACCGACTTGTAACAATTGCAAATAATTTATAAAAATAAGTATGACTACCTCTTTTTGAATTTGAGGTAGTCATTTTATATGCTTGAATATATATTCATTATTTAATTGGCACAGCTACTTGAGTTATGTAATCTTCGCTTTTTTTTCCGCGGTTGGGAGGTCCTTCCAAATAAACAGAACGGAAACCGCCCGTAGTTTCAATATTATTTTCTTTTACATATTTCATAAGCGCATAAATTGCGTTTGTAATTCCTTCATACGGGCCACGGTAATAAATACATAAAGCGGGTGTTTCGGCAAACTCTAAACGCTCGTCCGAGTTAAAGCTATCCTCAACGGGAATACAACACATAATGTCCAGTTTTTCAGTTGAATCAGACATTCTAACGGTAAACATACGGCCATGAACGGACATTTTTCCCGTATGAGCGGCGGCAATATAGGTATCACGCAAATAGTTGGCGGCTTTTTCAACGCTATCACACTCATACCTGCGACAAAAACAAACCTGACGTGGCAATACGGTTTTACGAATGGTTAGGTCGCCTTGCTTTGCCGAGCGTACCTGAAGCATTTGAATGTTTTTGTCAAGTGATGTGCGTAGCTCCATAAGTCGGGCTAGATGTACGTCAATATTATCAGTATCATAATAATATTCCTCTACCTCTTTAAGAGTGAGCCCCAACTGCTGAAGCGAACGTATAGAACGAATCTGTGTCATATTGTCCGCCGAGTAATATCTGTATCCGCTTTCCTCATCCTTTACGGCGGGAGTTAAAAGTCCTTTTTCTTCATAAACCAGAAGTGTTTTTCGGGTTATACCCATTATTTTAATTACGTCACCGATTTTGAATAAATTTCCATCATATTTTTCCATTTGAAAACTCCTTTCAAAAAACACAATATATTATATTAAAAAAATTTAAAAACACAAAATAAAGTGTTGACTTGTACCCTAAGGTGCAAGTTATAATTATAATATAACATAAACTTTTAGTTTTCGCAACAGAAAAATAAAAAGCTAATAATTTTAAGAAATGGAGCAAAAAATACTATGAAAAAAACATTTTTAGCCAAAATCTTTGCGGTGGTATTAACGCTTGTAATGATTATTTCCATAATCCCAATGAACGCGTTTGCGACAACCTATTACGACCTCTATATCGGCGGCGTGCACGTATCAGATGCAAATGCAAGTAATATTACAGGTTCCAACATCAGCGGACACGTATCCTATAACCCCGAATATAATTCGCTATGGATAGAGGATGCGACCATATACGCCGCATATATGGGCGGAACTATGACAAGCGCTATTAATTATAGAGGAGATTCTAAATTATATGTAACTTTGGTGGGTGATAATTTCATTTATGGTGATCCTAAGAATGAAGAAGCAACGTCTTCCCACCGTTATGCAATCAGCAGTACTAAAGACATTCGCTTTGAAGGTCCGGGTTCCTTGACGATTAACGCATCACAGGGAGGTTCCTTCTCGTATGCTATATATTCCTACGAAGATATTGAGGTATATTATGATACTGTCGTAACTGCTATTTGTGATAGCACTGCTTCATTTGCAAAAGCTTTGAGATGTAATCAATTACTTGCTGAAGATTCTACTGTTTTAGTAAGCCCCTCTCCCACAGGCACACCCTTGTATGCTTTTAACGAGGTTGGTATAGATAACGGTAAATTCGTGAAAGTTACCACACTTTACAGCATTTATTTATCCTTTGATTCAGGTGCAGGAAGCGGAACAATGGAAGGAAAGTACGTTGGTTGCGCAGATGAGTATACTCTTCCTACCTGCGATTTTATCGCTCCCGTAGGAAAACAGTTTAAGGCTTGGAGTGTAAACGGCAAAGAAAAAGCAGTCGGCGATAAAATATACCCCGTTGAAGATACAACCCTTACTGCCGTTTGGGAAGATCAACATATCTGTGATATTAAACCCGTTGAAAAGGTTAAGCCTACCTGTGAAAACGGCGGTAAGGAAGCCTACTTTAAGTGTGATGATTGCGGCAAGCTTTACGAGGATGCTAACGGCACCACCGAAATCACCAATATCGACAGTTGGGGCAATCTTACCAAGCTTGGTCATACCGAATCCGATTGGAAATTTGATGACGATAACCATTGGAAAGAATGTACAGTAGCAGATTGTGGTGTTAAAATTGCAAACAGCACAGCCGCCCACACCGATAATGACAACAACGGCAAATGCGATATCTGTGAATATGACCTGGGTACCGCTACCGGTCCCGAAAACGGTCCTTCAGACGAAGAACCTGATAATAACCCTTCAAATGAGACTCCCGAAAATGAGACTCCCGAAAATGAAGATTCAGAAGACGTTAAATCTCCGCAAACAGGTGATAACGGTATAGCTTGGCTTTGGATTGTGCTTCTTTGCATCAGTGCAATGAGTCTTGTTGCCACAACCGTAATTGGCAAGAAAAAGCTTGTTAAATAACGCATAAAAACCTTAAAATCTTAGGCGATGACGGTATTACCCGTCATCGCCGATTTTTATCTCTGTTACATTATTTAAGCAGAGGAGGAGTATCCGAACTCGCCTGAAATAGCATTATTTTGGCGCTTTTCGGTTTACTGCGGTTGGTAGGCGACAGCCTTACCAACCTTGTTGCACACAAAAATCTCTCAAAATTTTGCATATTTCAGGTCGCAGAATTTTGAAGTGGTAAATTTTGCACTCTGCAAGGCAAAAACACAGTAAATC
>JAGAOS010000069.1 GCA_017623575.1 Clostridia bacterium | reverse complement strand
TTTCGTTCAGATAGTGTAAAATGTGTATAGGACTTCATATTAACCTCCGTGTTGTGTTTGTTGTGGTGACTACATTTTACACCTTGGTTAGTATGAAGTCTACTTTTTTTAGTGTGTTGCACTTGATATTATAATCCGTCGGCGGATTTTCCTTGAGGGAAGGATATATGGTCATTTGGTTACCTCCTGATTTTCATAAAAATGGGTACAAAAAAAGCGCATGGATTTGTTCTTATCCATGCGCTCGGTGGCTTGTATTCGGTTTTGCGAGAGTTCATATCTCTCGGTTTAGGCAAAATAGGCGGTTTTCATCTGTCATTCTACCTTTGTGTTTTTCGGCCTTAAAAACGGCGAAACCCCCGATTTTATCGGGGGTTTCTGTGGGTGCATCTATTTTATGCAACCCTTTTGGCAGGGGCAGAAGGACTTGAACCCTCGGCACGCGGTTTTGGAGACCGCTGCTCTACCAACTGAGCTATACCCCTATATATTGAATTTTAAAATAAATGGTGGGCCATCAGGGACTCGAACCCCGGACCAACCGGTTATGAGCCGGTTGCTCTAACCAACTGAGCTAATGGCCCGCATAAGCTCTTGTGACTTGATAAAGCCACAAGACCTATTATACATAATTACAAGCTATTTGTCAATAAAAATATTTCTAATTTTTAAAATATTTTTTTGTTGTCACTTATTTATCAATTCTGCCGTAAAGAGGTAATGCGCCTGCATCCTTAACAGGTGCGCGATCGGGATCTACCTGAGGCTTATATGCCTCCTTACGCTGACCGCCGCGGCGATCATTTCTGCCGCCTCTACCGTTACCATGTCCACCACGGCCACCTCTGCCGCCTCTGTAATCGTTACGGGGACGGGGTTCCTTACCTTCGGGGGCGATAACAACTCTTCTGCCGTTACCCTCACCAAAGGAAGTTGAGGTTACACCCTCAATAGACTGAACGGTAGTATGAATAATTCTTCTCTCATAAGGATTCATAGGCTCTAAGGTACGGCATTTGCCGCTACGGATAGCCTGATCTGCCATACGCTTTGCAAGAGCAACAAGGGTCTGCTCGCGCTTTTCGCGGAAATCGCCTGTATTTAAAACTACCCTGTAATAACCGCTTACGCCTGCATTGGCAGCAAGGGATACAAGATACTGAAGTGCATCCAAGGTTTCGCCGCGGTGACCGATTACAACACCAAGGCCTTCGCCTGTGAGGGTAATCTGAGAACCGCCTTCAATTTCGGCAACGGTGATATTAATATTATCACAACCAAGATTAGTTAAAATAGACTGCAGATATTTAACGCCCTTACCTGCGGGAGAATTTGGGTCAACCTCGCTTGCGGGAACCTCTTTAAGCTCGGGTATAGGTGCTGCAGGAGCCTTTTCTGCTTTAGGGGCAGTCTTGGCTTCTGCTTTTTTATTATCGGGCTTTTTATCCTCTTTTTTGGTGTTTTGCTTGTTCTGCTTTGCGGGCTTGGAAGGCTTGGGATCGGGAATCTCCACAAAAACTCTTACCTTTGCAGGTGAGCCACCAAAAAGGCCCAAGGTTTTTTTCTTAGGTAAAGAAACTATTTCAAAATCGAATTCATCACCGGATGATAAATTCAGTTCAGCCATCGCTTTTTCTTTGGCTTCATCAACGGTATCGGCTACGCCGATTGCTTCCTTAATCAACTTGTTTTCCTCCAATTTATATATCCGGAACTATTCCGGTGTATTAGCTTTTTTTGCTTTAATAGCCTGCTCTTCTTTATGGCGTTTTAAAAGGTCCTTAGCCTGCTCGGCGGCAATAATTTTGTTGGGACCATAGTAAATCTGAATAATTGACTGTATTGCGCCTGAAATAAGGCTGGAGCATGCCCAATAGAAACCTGCGGCACAGCTTACTGAAAAACCTATGAAAAGTGAAATAAACGGCATAGTAAGCATCATACCACCCATTCTGGGGGCATCTGGATTGGCGCGTTTTTGAATTTGCATAGAAACTATACTGGTAAGCATAGCGGCAGCAAAGGCAAGAATAGGAATAATCCAGGAAGGCTCAAAGCCTTTGCCTGCTTCCTGAGAGAAAATGTTTATATCAAACTTGGGGCTGTCAGTGAGGTTAATACCAAAGAAATTAAAATTAATATTACCCATTTCCTGTGATATGCTGTTTGAAACAGAAGCAAGACCCTTATGACCAAGGTTATTAATAATATCAACCTCGGGATAAGCGGTATTATTTACAATACCTGCCTTTGTGGCAAGGTCTGTTGCTTTTTGAATAAGATCTGTGGAAACACCTGCGATGTATTTAAGCGGGCTTAAAACAACCTGATAAACACCAAGCATTATAGGAAGACGGATGAGCATAGGTAAACATCCGCCCGACATAGAAACATTTTCTTCCTGATAAAGTTTCTGAAGTTCAGTACTATAACGCTGTTTATCATCACCGTACTTCTTTTTAAGCGCCTCCATTTTTGGACGGATGCGCATTTGTGCAACAGAGGACTTTTGCGTTTTTATGCTAAGGGGAATCATAAGAAGATTTACAACCAAGGTGAACATAAAAACAGACCACGCAAAGCTTCCGCCAAAAAGCTCTGCAAACTGTTGTAATATCCAACCCAACGGCTTTAAAAGAAAATCAAACATAGCTTCAACTCCGTTATATAAAGAAACATATTTAAAATGTTTTTTATTTTCTTATTTTTTTAGGCGGGACAGGATCATAACCGCCCTTACATAATGGATTACACCTGATTATACGCCAAAAACTCAAAAGAAAGCCTTTAAAAGCCCCATGAGTTTCGATTGCTTCTATAGCGTAAGCCGAGCAAGTAGGAATAAACCTACAGCAGGATGGTTTTGTAGGTGAAATCCCTTTTTGATAGAATCTAATTATCCGAATCAGTATTTTTTTCATTTACGGTAATAATGCCCTCTTTCAAAAAGGCTTTTTTAAGTGAATTAAATACAACCGTGCTTTTGACTGTTGCCGTTTTAGCTCTGGCAACAAAGACAAAGTCATACCCCCCCGAAATATGGGGCAACAACTCTCTGAACGATGCGAGTATTACTCTTTTTGCGCGATTACGCTTTACGGCACAGCCTACCTTTTTGCCCGCAGTTACACCAACGCGGCAGGTATTTAAACGATTTTTTTGATAATAAACAACTACCGACGGAAAAACAAGATTTTTTCCGCGACCGTAAAGACGCCTGAAATCCTTATTTAGTTTAAAGGCTTCATATTTCACTTTAAATCATTCCGTTTCTGTACTAAACAGAAAGGCCACTCCCGGGACTCTCACCCTTAAAGTGGCCTTTTAACCGAGTGCTGAAAGTCTTATGGCTTAGTAAGAAAGCTGCTTTCTGCCCTTTGCGCGGCGACGGGCAAGAACCTTGCGACCGTTTCTGTCAGACATTCTTTTCATAAAGCCATGCTCTTTTTTGCGATGCAACTTTTTAGGCTGATATGTTCTTTTCATAGCAGAGAACCCTCCTTCTTTTCTTCGCGGTTTTCAGAAATCAGAACCGCTTGTCCGGATTAAGACATAATTATAAATTACCGGCCTGTCAATTTAAAATTATACCTTATAAGGTGCCGTTCTGTCAACAATTTTTTTTAATTTTTTTATTTGTTGTTTCTTTTAACCTAATTATTAACAATTTAAAGCCTTTTTTAAGGCAATAATCTATAATATAACCAACAAATTAATGGATTTAAAACATAGCTCTGAATTTTTTATCCTTTTTATAACGGTTAATAATGTTAAAGAAAGCAGATTTTAAGAACTGATGCTCGGCAAGGGCTTCCATAGCGGTGTTATAGCGGTCGGTATTATCCTTAACGGCTCCGCAAAGAACCACACCAACAATAACATTTTGAACGGTGCGGTCGCCACCTACATAAACCTCATCCAAAACGGGGAATACCTTTTTAAGGCTCTTTTTATTATTTTCATCCAAAAGTGTTTCAATCAATGGAACAAGATGGGTTTTAAAGAAATCAACATAAAGGAAAGAACCATATTCCGAAATGTGGTTTTTGTACTCATCCTTAAGCTGGGGATAAACAGCAAGCATCTTAGCACAAAAGGACTCAACATTAAAGGAGTTGCCGCTTTTTTCCTTGCTGGGCATTGCTATTTCGCCGTTTTTGTTAATGCGTGTACCCTTCATACCGATTTTGTTTTTAAGGGTATCAAAAAAGTCCATACCTGCGGATTCCGCATCACGCAGCTCCTCAGGATTATCAAAAAGCCATGAGGACGCATTGGAAAACTCCCCTACCTCACCTGCTTCATTTACCTCGGCAATATCCAAAAGCAAAAGCTTTTTTTCTTCATCGTGAGAAATTTTAAAGGCGATTTTTTCGTTCTGATACTGAGTTTTATCCTCATTAGCCTTGAAGCCTGCAGTTTCAATAATACCGTTTAACTGTTCTAAAATTTTTTCCTGAACCTGACTGTTCATATTAAACACATCCTAATATATTTTTTATTAGACAATATTTGCCTATTGTTGTTTTGCTTTTTTTTGTATAAGCTTTACACCGCTGTGAGCCAAAGGTATTATTAAAGCGCCAATGGAATTGCCAAGGGTCATAAGTAATAAATACCAGAAAGCCTTAATATTAAGCGCGCCTGCCATTGTAAATAAAAATGCGCTTGACGCAAAATGCTCAAATTCGCAAAGGAGAAATACCATTGATATTAAAAACAGAACAATATACTTTTGGGCAACATTTTTTGCATTTTTATAATTATCGGTAGCAATAAACATTAAAAATCCACAAAGAACAGAAAGTATAAGTATACCGCCTACCGAATCTGAAAGGGTTGCACCGCAAAGCTGATTTGCTCTGGAATAAAGAGTTTCAGATATTGAGGTACGGGTAAGGCTTAAAATTCCGCCAACCAATAAAGAGCCAAGCAAATTTCCAAGCCAGATTGGAATAAGCATAAGATTTTGCTCGGTTGAATTCTTTATAGCAAAGCCTATTTTTGATGTATAAAAGCCAAATCCATAAGAGAATATTATTATCATACCCAATGTAAAAAGGGCAGAACCAACACTTTTATTGTTTACGCTTAAATATGCCGTTGTGCCTACCGAAAAAGCAATTCCGCCAAGCAAGCCGCTTACCAGCACATTAAGGGCGTTCCACCAAAAGCGCTTATCAAAATTAAAAGAAAATTTTGGTTTTACCACAAATCTTTTTGGCCTTTTTGGACGGTAGATATTATTTTGTTCTGTTTTTACTACAGGTTTGTTTACATTATTTTCCACGGTACACCTCTGTTATATTAAAAAGTAATATCATCATAATCAACTATCTGGAAGGTTTCTGTGCCTTCGTGACCAAATATAGAGGAAAGAAAATCTCCTGGGAAATTTTCAATTGCAAAATTGTAATCCTTTGCAACATCATTATAATCGGTGGTTTTTAGCACAATTCGACTTCTTGCGCTGTCAATTTCATCCTCAATCTCCCACACCTCAGGCGTTTCAAGATAATAATATTTATCACGCATAACAAAAATAAGGTTATCAATTGCGCTGTCAACCTCTAAATTGGCATCTGAAAGAGCTTTTACATCTTCAGCTTTTTCAAGAGCCTCTTCAGCCCTTTCAAGCCTTGTAAAAACATCAGAATTCAACTTCATTTTGCTTTCAATCATACCTGTTAATTTTTCTAAAGTCTTACTTCTTGCCTCATAAGCGGCAATAACCTCGGTCTGCTTTTGCTCCAAGGATGTGCTTAAATTATGAATGGAAACCTCCACAAACACCAAAGAGCCAACCATAAGCAAAATAACAAAGCCTATAATACCCAAGGTTATCCATAACCCTAAGCTTTTTTTCTTTTCTTTAGCCATAAAATCACCCCATATAAAATTATTTTAACAGTAAAATATGAATATTTTATACCGTTTTTATTTCCTTACCGTTAAATGCAATAAATTCAACATTATTTATTTTAGCGCCAAGAAAATCAGTAAGTGGGTTCACAACCACATTTTCGGTATGAAAATGACCTGCATCCAAAAGGGTAAAGTCTTTTGAATCGGCTTCAATAAAAACATTATGTTTTACATCGGCAGTAATAAATGCATCTGCGTTTTCCATTGCAAGGGGCAACAGACTTCCCCCTGCGCCGCCGCATACACATACTGTTTTAATTGGTTCTTTACCGCTTACATACCTAACATTTCCGCCCAATCGCTCCTTTACAAATATGGCAAGGTTATCAGCCGACATAGGCTCTTTTAAATCGCCCTTTCTAAAGGAAAACGCATCCTCATCTGTAACGGTGGTTATATTTTCAAGCTCCAAAGCATTTGCCAGACAATCGTTTACTCCACCTATACAGCTATCAAGATTAGTATGCATAGAAATAACAGAGATGCCATTAGCAAGACATTCATAAACCAAGTTCCCGCTTTGCTTTACTACCGATTTAATAGGGTCGAAAATAACAGGATGATGAGTGATTATAAGCTGAGCGTTTTGTTCCACAGCCGTTTTAACTGCCGTTTTTGTTGCATCAAGACAGACAATAGCCTTGGTAACCTCTTTATCGGGGTCGCCAAGAAGAATGCCCGGATTATCATAAGACAGAGCGAGTTCTATCGGCGCCATTTGGTTTATAATTTTATAAATATCCAAAACCTTCATTTTTTCACCCTCTTATTACATACACATTCATTATCTCAAATTTCAAGGTAAATTACAACTGTTTTTTGAAAATTATTTAATTTTTTTAATTTTTAAACTATTTCCAATTAATATCCGACACTGTACCCCGAATTTCAGGATTCAATTCACTTATATTTTTTACCGCTTTACCGTTTATGTAAAAATTTTCTAAATTGATATTCTTTACATAAGCCTTTTCATCTACACCGGTCATACAGATTTGCGGCATTGGAAAAACACCGTTTTCAATGTACAAATGAATATTTTTAAAGGTAATATCGTGGATCGGCCCCTGCTGATGGTCATTTTCTCTGCCATACAAATTATCAGCATTTACAAACATATTGAAAATATAGGGCTGATAGCTGTTAGGGGTATCAACATAAACCTCGTCATCGCTTTTTTGAAAAACAGGCGCCATCTGATCGGCTGAAAATTCACAGTGTATATTTTCATAAGTGATACTGTGAATATCTGCTCTGTTATGATGATGAATACGCATCATAGCTCCAAAGGAATCGTGAATAATATAACAGTTTTTATAGGTTATATTTTTAAATTCATCAGCATTTGTTTCGGCTCCTATTTCCAAAGCGCCGCCCCAATCACACCAGATAACACAGTTTTCAACCAGAATATCCTCATTGTTTTTAAAATCCCAACCGTATATGCCCTTTATTACCATAGCATCATCAAAATTTCTGAGGAAGCAGTTTTTAACAACTACATTTGAGGAATTAAAAATATCTATCCCGTCAGAATTATACCGCCACATACCAATGGTTTTAATATTATCAATTATAACATTGTTTGATGCGGCAGGCACTACACAAAAATTAGAGCAATCCTTTAAAATTACACCTTCGCAATAAACATTTTCACATCGGTAAAATCGAAAATGTCCGTTTAAAGAATCGGTCTTGCTTAAAAGTTCCGCATATTCTTCATAGTTTTCAGGGAAATATTTTTCCTTTAGCGCCAAACGATTAAGATTATAAACACAGGCGGTATCGGTTGTTCGGATTTCATTACTACCGTCTAAAATTCCATACCCCATAATTTTTATGTCATCTGCACCAAATGCCGAAAAGCTTCCCCTTACAACTGCGCCGTTATCAATTACTACTGTGGTTTTTGAATTTAGCCATATATTCCCTGCGTTATGCAGACCGGCACCGTAATAATAAACCGTTCTGCCCATTTGCTTATCCCTATCTGCCTCGGCTTTAAAATCACGAGGCGGATTATAAAATATATGTAACGCATTATGCTGACCGTTAATTTCTAAAACATATCCGCCATATTCAGCAAGAGAAAATTCAACTGTATTTTCATTAATAACAGGCTTTACATTTTTTGCAAGTGGTCTGATAGCGGCAGTTTTCACCTCTGCTGCAGTAACCTTAATTTTTACATTTTCATCGCCTTCAAAGGAGATAAAAGCCGCTTCTTCGGTTTGACTTAAATCCCTTTGATGCCCAGGCCAGGGCATATTAAAGGGCATTGCAGAAACCCTTGCGAATTCACAAAGGACCGGCTTTGAATTAATCTCAACCGAATAGAGGTTGCTTTTGGATTCATCTTTTGGAAAAGTATGTATCTTAAGCATAAAAAATCTCCTATAAATTCAAACCCCAAGGCCACAAAATGAAGCTATGGGGTTTGAAAAATTATTTTTTATTTTTTTGCATTGAAGGAATCCTTAAGCGCAACTGTACGGTTGATTATAATTTCATCCTCGGTTGAATCGGGGTCGATTGCAAAGTAGCCCTGACGCATAAACTGGAATACATCGCCCGGCTTTGCCGATGCAACATCGTTTTCAATCAAAGCACCCTCGATAACCTGCAAGGAATTGGGATTAAGGTTATCTGCGAAGGAGGAAACACCCTCTTCATCGGAAGGATTTTCCACCATAAAGAGTCTATCATAAAGGCGGACAGTAGCCTTTTTGGCAGTCTTGGCAGATACCCAATGGATTGTACCCTTAACCTTACGACCGTCGGGAGCGTCACCACCGCGGGTTTCGGGGTCATAGGTGCAGTGAACGGCAGTAATGTTGCCGTTTTCATCCTGCTCACAGGAGGCATATTTAATAAAGTATGCGCCCTTAAGACGAACCTCTTTTGCGGGGCAAAGACGGAAATATTTTCCGGGAGGATCTAACATAAAGTCATCCTGCTCAATAAAAATCTCTTTAGAGAAGGTAACCTTTTTTGTGCCAAGCTCAGGCTTATTAGGGTTGATTTCAACCTCCAGCTCCTCCGTTTTATTTTCATCATAGTTATCAATAATAACCTTTAAGGGGCGAAGAACCGCCATAGCTCTGTCAGCCTCACGGTTAAGGTAATCACGCACGCAGGATTCAAAAAGCGCAAAATCAATAACGCTGTATGCCTTGGAAACACCGATTTTTGCAACAAATTCCCTTACTGCCTCGGCAGGATAGCCTCTGCGGCGCATACCACAGATGGTTGCCATACGGGGGTCATCCCAGCCGCTTACCAAACCGTCCTGAACCAGCTTTAAGCACTTGCGCTTACTGGTTAAAGTGTAGTTTACATTCATTCTTGCAAACTCAATCTGTCTGGGGGGCATTTTAATATCAAGAGCCTTTAAGAACCAATCATAAAGGGGACGATGATTTTCAAACTCCAAAGAGCAAAGGGAGTGGGTTACACCCTCCTTAGCATCAGACAGAGGATGCGCAAAATCGTACATAGGATAAACACACCACTTATCCCCTGTTCTGTGATGAGGAACCTTCATAATGCGGTAGATAATGGGGTCGCGCATATTAAGGTTTGGAGAAGCCATATCTATTTTAGCACGAAGAACGCGGGCACCGTTTTCAAACTCGCCGTCGGTCATTCTTTGGAAAAGGTCAAGATTTTCCTCAATAGAGCGGTTGCGATAGGGACTCTCCTTACCGGGCTCGGTTAAGGTGCCGCGGTACTCACGCATTTCATCAGGAGTAAGATCGCAAACAAAGGCAAGACCCTTTTTTATAAGCTCAACGGCACACTCATAAATGTAATCAAAATAATCGGAGGCAAAATAAACATTGTCCCAATTAAAGCCAAGCCATTTAATATCCTCCATAATGGCATCAACATATTCCACATCCTCCTTGGTGGGGTTGGTGTCATCAAGGCGGAGATTACAGGTGCCGCCGTACTTTTCGGCAGTACCAAAGTCGATGCATATTGCCTTTGCGTGACCTATATGCAGATATCCGTTAGGCTCGGGAGGGAAACGGGTTTGAACCTTATCATAAACCCCTTCCTTTAAATCCTCATCAATAAAATCGTGTATAAAATTACTTGCCTTTTCGGTTACTTCCTCTTCGGCAATATTCTTATTTAAGTCTTCCATTTTTTTGCTCCTTGGTTCTATTTAAGATAATAAGCTATTGCGGCTTCAATTCTTTTAATAGCCACATCGCCCAATGCCTTCATAATTCCGCAAAGGTCGGGGGTGTTTGTTCTTCCCGTAACAGCCATACGGATTACTGTGCTTACCTCACCCGGATTACCTTTATAAGAATCAGGGTCAGCCTTGTATGCCTTCATATCGGGGGCGAAGCCAAATTCGGGGCAGATACCCTTGATTTTTTCAAACCACTCGCTCTGCTCATCAGCGGGGTCATAAACCTTTAAATAAGCCTCTAAAAGCTTTGCGGCTGTTTCGGAATCAATTTTTCCGGGAAGCGGCTCATAGCAAGGAACAAAGGTTTCATCAAAGAAATATGCAGAATATTCCTTTGCATCGCTCCATTTTGCTAAATCCTTTCTAGGCTTGGGAACATCGCGGTCAATAGCAAATACCTTGCCTGTAAAATCCTTATCCTTATTCAAAAGGGCGGCAAAATCGGTGTCAAACTGCTCTGCCCAGTCGGTGATTTTTTGTGTAACCTCTGCGGCAGATTTTAAACAGATGATATTTCTGGAAACATCCAAAAGCTTCTGCCCGTCAAAAAGGGCACCCGAAAGGCTCATCTTTTTAAGCTTAAAGGGGAATTTTTTATAGCTTTCGGTTTTATTTGCCTTGCGCCATTGCTCAAATTCTGAGCTGGCAATGGTCATAAGATATTCAATAACTGCCTCGGGTGGGAAGCCTTCTTCTATGAAGTAACGAACGGCTGCCTCGGGATCCTTACGCTTGGAAATTTTGCGCTTGCCGCCCTCATCCATTTTCATAATTGGGGCAACATGAGCATATTTGGGAGCCTTAAAGCCCAGGATTTTAAAAAGCTCTAAATGCTTGGGGGTGGAGGAAATCCACTCATCACCGCGAATAACATGGGTGGTGCGCATTAAATGGTCATCCACCGCGTGGGCGAAATGGTAGGTAGGAATTCCATCGGATTTTAAAAGAACAAAATCTTCATCATTTTCGGGCATTTCTATTTTACCCTTAATGCCATCAGTAAAGATTATTCTTTTTTCTTCACTTCCGCCCGATTTAAGGCGAACAACATAGGGCTTGCCCTCATCAATAAGAGCCTTAGCCTCTTCAAAGGTGATGTTTCTGTGTTTTGCATACTCGCCGTGGTAGCCTGTACGGATTTTGTTTTTCTCCTGCTCGGTTCTTACCGCCTCTAATTCCTCAGCAGTACAGAAGCAGGGGTATGCAAGACCTTTTTTTATAAGTTCTTTAACATATGTTTGGTAAATTTCAGCTCTGTCACTTTGGCGGTAGGGACCGTATTCGCCCTTCTGCCCCTCAAAGGTAAAGCCTTCATCCAAATCAATACCAAAATTATGAAGTCCGTTTACAATATCCTCGGTGCCGCCTTCAACCTCGCGCTTTTTATCGGTGTCCTCAATGCGGATGTACATTAAGCCATTTGTACTATCGGCAGTAATGCGATTGGTAAGCGCCATAAAAAGCACACCCAGATGAAGATAACCTGTAGGACTGGGAGCAATTCGTGTTACTGCCGCGCCCTCGGGTAAATTGCGCTCAGGATACATATTTTCATAGTAATCGGGAGTTTTGGTTATATTGGGCAGTAAAAGCTCTGCCATTCTTTCAAAATCTGTCATTCGACACTTCCCCTTTATACATCATTATATAATTATATCTATTATCGCAAATTTTAAAGAAAATTACAACTGTTTTTTAAAACTTTTTTCATTTTTTTACATAAAAACAGTAAAAGACCGCACCCAAAAGGATGCGGTCAGATGAATTGCTGTTAAGTAGCGCTTTATTATTCGGGCATTTCCCAGTTATGCCAAATATCCTGAACATCATCATTTTCTTCCAGAATATCAATAAGCTTTTCCATTTTGGTAATATCGTCGGGGTCGGTAAGGGCGGTTGTAGTAGTGGGAACATAAGCAACCTCAGCAGAAAGGAAGCTATAGCCTGCGGCCTCTAAAGCATCACGAACTGCGCCCATATCGTTAGGGGCGGTGGTGATTTCATAAACGCCATCCTCGGCATTAAAATCCTCTGCGCCTGCTTCAAGAGCTGCCTCCATAACGGTATCCTCATCCAAGCCTTCTGCATCAATTGTAATAACGCCCTGACGGTTAAACATAAAGGTAACAGAACCGGGCTGACCCATATTGCCGCCGAATTTATCAAAATAATGGCGAAGGTCGCCTGCGGTACGGTTGCGATTGTCGGTAAGAGCCTCTACAATAACGGCTACGCCGCAAGGACCGTAGCCCTCATAAACAATATCCTCATAGTTATTACCGCCCGTTTCACCTGCCGCCTTTTTAATAATACGGTCGATGTTATCATTGGGAACATTAGCGGCCTTAGCCTTTGCAATAACATCCTTAAGCTTGCTGTTTACATTGGGATCGGGACCGCCGTTTTTAACAACAACTGCAAGCTCACGACCTATTTTGGTAAAAACCTTTGCGCGCTGCTGATCGGTTTTTTCCTTTTTGCGTTTAATTGTGCTCCATTTGGAATGTCCTGACATAAGTTATCTGTCCTTTCGGTTATTTTGAATTATTTTTAATTATCCGCTGAATGAATTCATCGGCATTTTTTGTTGCTTCTTCTATGCCCTCTTTTTCTTCAAAGGCAGTACCCTCAATCCTGCGGCGGCAGATAGAAAGGTCGTCCGGCCAAAGGAGCTTTTTTTCTACAGTCACATTGTTTTTGGGGTTTTGAATAATATGGGTGTTGCTTATAATAAAGCTTTTTCCGTTATTGTGGGGAAGGCCTGTATCGGCAATAAAATTGGTTTTGGGGTTTAAATCGTCTATCCACTGAAGACATTCGTCATCGGTTATAAACAACATTGCCTCAATATCTGTCATAAGTAACAGCTGTAATTTTTGTTGCTTTGCCAAAAGGGCGTCATAATCTGAGGTGTTACCGTCAAGGGAGCAATCAACAAGCAACAGATTAACCTCACCGTCACCGTTTAAATCCTCACCGTAACGATTAAGCTCCTCCGTCATTGCCTGAAGCTGAAAGGTAGAAAGTGTTACCGAGCGGGTAGCAACCACAATTTTATAATCATAATCTGTTTTGGTGGCACACTGGGTAATAGAAACAGCAAGCGTAACCACAACAATGATAAATACTATTGTATGAAATTTATAATGATACCAAAAATTTTCAATAATAGCCTTAAAGCCTTTGGGCTTTACTCTGTTTTCATTAGCCAAATCTCCCCCCCCTATTTAAGATATTATACCACTTAATAATTAACACTTCAAGTATTTTTTGATTTTTATTTATTAACAACTTTGGATTTTTACTACTTGATATATTGTAGTATGGTGTGGTATAATATTTTTTAACAAAAATTCTATTCGGGCATAGAAGGGATATTCGGTATGGAAATTACAAAAATTGTAATAACAGGCGGCCCATGTGCAGGCAAATCCACTGCTATGAGCCGTATTCAGGAAGAATTTGGCGAATTGGGTTATACCGTTTTGTTTGTTCCGGAAACTGCAACCGAGCTTATTACGGGTGGTGTAGCACCCTGGACCTGCGGCACGGTTGCCGAATACCAGATATGCCTGCTTAAGCTACAGCTTAAAAAAGAAAAAATATTTGAAGAAGCCGCTCGCACTATGGATGCCGAAAAGGTTCTTATTGTTTGTGACCGCGGCGCCCTTGACAGTAAAGCATATATGAAGCCTCAAGAATTTTATGAGGCGGCAAAGGCAGTTGACTCCAATGAGGTTGAGCTAAGAGATAATTATGATGCCGTATTTCATTTAGTTACGGCGGCAAAGGGCGCGGCAGAATTTTACACAACCGATAATAACTCTGCCCGCACAGAGAATATTGAACAGGCAATAGCGCTTGATGAAAAGCTTATTTCTGCCTGGACAGGCCATCCACACCTCAGGGTTATTGATAATTCGGTCACCTTTGAGGGGAAAATCAAAAGGCTTATTGCTGAAATAGCGGCATTTTTAGGCGAACCCGAGCCATATGAAATTGAAAGAAAATACCTTATTGAATACCCCGACATAGATTGGCTGGAGGCAAATCCCACCTGCCAAAGAATAGAAATAATCCAGACCTACCTTAAAAGCCAGTCGGATGATGAATTAAGAGTAAGGCAGAGAGGAATTAACGGCAATTACATTTATTTTCAAACCATCAAGCGAAAGGTCAACGATGTAAAGCGGGTGGAAATTGAACGCCGTCTTTCTAAGGAAGAGTATCTGGAGCTTTTAATGGATGTTGATACCACAAAACGACCCATTCGCAAAACAAGGTACTGCCTTACCTATGAAAATCAGTATTTTGAAATTGATATTTATCCCTTTTGGAACGATAAAGCCATTGTTGAGCTTGAATTATCGGATGAAAATACCCAGATAACATTTCCAAAACAACTTAAAGTAATTAAAGAAGTTACCGATGATGAAAACTATAAAAACTCATTTTTGGCAAATAAATAATTTAAAGGACTAATGTGCTTATGAAAATCATTGTTGTTGGATGTGGAAAAACAGGCGCAAGCCTTATATCCTCCCTTACTGATGAGGGTCATGATGTTACCGTTGTGGACTACAACGCCGACCGATTAAAGGAAATTTGCAACCGTAATGACATTATGGGCATTAACGGTGACGGTATGAATTATAACGCCCTTTTAGAGGCCGGTCTTGAAGATGCCGATGTTTTAATATCGGTAACAGGTTCGGATGAGCAAAATCTTCTTTGCTCACTTTTTGCAAAGAAAAAGAGCAAGTGCTCAACCATAGCGCGTGTCAGAAACCCCATTTATTTAACCGAAACCGAATTTATAAGGGAGCAAATAGGTCTTTCGCTTATAATAAATCCCGAGCTTGCGGCAGCTACCGAAATTGCAAGGATTTTGCGTTTTCCCTCTGCCATTGATATTAACCCCTTTGCCAAAGGCAAGGTAGAGCTGCTTACCTTTAAAATCACCGAAGCTTCCCTACTTAACGGAAAAAACCTTATTTATGTTCGTAATAAAATAGAAAATGAGGTTCTTTTCTGCTCGGTTGAGCGGGAAGGGGAATTTTATATTCCTTCCGGTAATTTTGAGCTTAAAGCAGGAGATAAAGCATCTATAATCACTTTACCCAAAAAGGAGCGGGCTTTTTTCAAGAAAATCGGTATTGGTACCCGCAGAATAAAGGATGTTATGATTACAGGTGGCGGCACCATTGCATACTACCTTGCCCGCCAGCTTTTGGATGTTGGAATTTCGGTTAAGATAATTGAAAAAAATGAGGCTCGCGCAAACGAGCTTGCCGAAAAGCTACCCGGCGCACTTATAATTTTTGGTGATGCTTCAGATAAAAACCTTCTTTTTGAGGAAGGTCTGGACAGTACCGATGCCTTTGTTTCACTAACAGGAATTGATGAAGAAAATGTTCTGCTTTCGCTATATGCCAAAGAGGTTACAGATGCAAAGATAATAACCAAAATCGACAGAAACTCATTTAATGAGCTTATTGCAAAGTTAGATCTGGATACCGTTATATACCCCTGTGACATTACAACCGAGCTTATTTTACAGTATGTACGAACCAAGCAAAACGCTATGGGTAATAATGTAGAAAACCTTTACAAGCTTGTTGAGGATAAGGTTGAAGCTCTGGAATTTAAAATTGGTGAAAACGCGCCTATAATTGGCATCCCCTTACAGGATATGGAGCTTAAGGACAATCTTATTATATGCGGAATTATTCACAGCGGAAGATTTACAATTCCCCACGGCGAAAGCACCGTTGCCGCAGGTGACCGCATAATAGTTGTTACAAGCCATAAGAAACTGAATGATGTGGGAGATATACTGAAGTAATATGAATTTTTCAATTATTATTTACATTATTGGCTATGTTCTTAAAATCGAAGGTCTTTTAATGCTTGCGCCAACCTTTGTAGGTGTTTTTTACGGTGAAAAAGCGTGGATTGGTTTTTTTATAATGGCTGTTGCCACATTTTTGTTTGGTACCCTGCTTTCATTTAAAAAACCAAAAAATCAGGTTTTTTACGCTAAAGAAGGCTTTGTTTCGGTTCCCCTTAGTTGGATTTTTGCCAGTATTTTTGGTTGCTTGCCCTTTGTTATAAACGGTGATATTCCCCGCTTTGTGGATGCTTTTTTTGAAATAGTTTCAGGCTTTACCACAACCGGCTCCAGCATTTTAACCGATGTTGAGGTTGTATCACACGCATCACTTTTCTGGCGCAGTTTTTCACACTGGATAGGCGGTATGGGAATACTTGTTTTTATTCTTTCGGTGTTGCCGCTTACAAGCGGTGCAACAATGCACCTTATGCGTGCTGAAAGCCCCGGTCCTCAGGTTGATAAGGTGGTACCCAAGGTTAAAGATACATCTATAATGCTTTACATTATTTATACCGCTATGACGGTGCTTCAAATAATACTGCTTATAATAGGTAATACCGATATTTTTGATGCTGTTTGTATTGCACTTGGCACAGCGGGTACAGGCGGCTTTGCAGTTAAAAATTCGGGACTTGCAGGTTATTCACCCTATGTACAGTATGTTGTAGCAATTTTTATGATACTGTTTGGAGTTAATTTTAATGTATATGTTTTACTTATTAAAAAGCATTTAAGGCAAGCGCTAAGGGTAGAAGAGGCAAGATGGTATTTTGCTATTATTGTTCTTGCGGTTGCCCTTATAACAATCAACACAAAATACCTGTTCCCCACTTTAGAGCTTGCCTTTAGAACTGCTCTTTTCCAAGTTGGCTCTATTATTACAACAACCGGATATGCCACCTATGATTTCAGCATATATTATCCGCTTTTTTCACAGTTAATTCTTATATTCCTTATGTTTATAGGAGCCTGTGCGGGCAGTACGGGTGGCGGTATTAAGGTATCGCGCATAATAATAATAGCCAAAACCGTCAGGGATGAGCTTGCCAGAATAATACATCCCAGAGCAGTGAAAAAGGTGCGTTCTGAGGGCAAAACATTAAACCATTCGGTTTTAAGATCTGTAAATATATTCCTGATGAGTTATTTAGGTGTTTTTGCAGTATCACTTCTGCTTATTTCGCTTGATAATTTTGATTTTACAACCAGCTTTACTGCTGTTACAGCAACCATAAATAACATTGGTCCAGGTCTTGGTAAGGTTGGACCTTGCGGAAACTTTTCAGAATTTTCAGATTTTTCCAAGCTTGTTTTCTGCTTTAATATGATTGCAGGCCGCCTTGAAATACTGCCTATGCTGGTTATGATAAATCCCCGAACCTGGAGTCACCCCTTTAAGTACAAAAAACATAAGGCGGTAAATAAAATCAGCTAAAAATCGCAACGAGGAATAAGTGAATTTTTTACTTATTCCTCGTTTTTAAGTTTTAATACTATATTAGCCATAAATTATAGTTCATTCTTGACGGCTTTTTAAATGCAAAAAATGGCGAATTATACCGTAATTTAGCGAATTTCTTACTTGTTTTTTGGGGGATAGCATATAAGCGCTTCTGCGTTTTTAAGAGTTATTTTGGTTTGGGCGGGAATGAAATATTTATCTCCACGATTCATTTTAAAATCTCCGCCGTCATACTCCATAACCCCATTATCTGCAGTAGCAATTACGGTTATAAATGATGATTTTTTAAGGACTATTTCTTTAGCCTTTATCTGCTCTAAAGCAAAGCAGGATGTATCATTATATGTTACAAGATGGGTTATTTCGGGATTTTCTTGGTCCTTGCGTGGCTTTAAAAACAAGGATTCCCTAATCTGCTTTTCACTTTTGGGGGTGTAATCAAAACAATCCAGCATTTTTTCCTCCCCCACACCGTAGTGAATCTGCATTGGAGTAAGGATATCGCCCGCTAGTGTAACCTTTTCGGTGCGCATTGTATAATCGGATGGCTCTTGAATTTCTAAAAGGAAACAACCTGCGCCTATTGCGTGAGGTGTGCCACCTGTAACTAAAACAGTATCCCCCTCTTGTACCTCAAAACGGTGCATCGCGCTCAGCATACCTTTTATATCCTGCTTTTCAAAAAGCTCCTTCCACAGCTCTTTTGTAACATATTCCTTAAAGCCTAAATAAATACAAGCAGGCTCACCTATGTTACGGGTGCCCAAAATATGCCAACATTCGGTTTTGCCATAAGTTGAATTAAAAATTTTTTTGGCGTAATCCTTGGTGGGATGAACCTGTATTCCGAGCCGCTCTGCCGCATCTAAAAATTTAATCAGAACTCCGCTATCGGTTCTGCCCTCACCAAAATCAGAAGGCTCCACAACCTCGTTAATAAGTCTTTCCGCGCCGTTATAAAGCACGCGGGTTATGCCTTCATTTTTAACATAATTTTTGTTTTTTGCCTCCACAAAAGATGAAATCCAATCCTCGGGATAAAAGGTATCCTCTGCATCCTTCTGCCCTTGGTACTGCTTTATCATAGCGCCGCCGCGATATGTTCTCCACGCGAAGGTAGGAAGCTGTTTTATAGGCTTTTTCACTTATTCCACCGCCTTTTTAACCCTTATTATTTCGGTACCGACAGGTTTTAGCGAAATGCTAAAGGTTTTGTTAATTTTATCACCCACAGTAATATCACCGCACTGCAATTCATTTGAGTAATTAAATATAAAAATATAATAATTATCATTATTTTCGCTTAATCGCACAGTAACATTCAAATCGGTGTTTATGTGTTTAAGGTTAAACCGCTCTGCAAGAGCCTTTGCAAAGACTTCAGCCGAATCAGATTCAAAATCTTCCTGGATATAGCCGTACCAAACAGAGGTATTAACCGTTATGATTTTACCCTTACCGCTTGTTTTTTCAACTACGGCGGGAAGTCCGTCGGAAAAAGCAGCTACAACGGTGCCATCGGTAACTTCTGATTGATTTCTTCCAAAATAGCCTTCTATAACAGAGCCATTATATTCAAAATCAGATGGCTTATTATCAAAATCAAAAAATTCTTCCCCAACAAGTGAATTAAGGGCGCCGCCCGGTATGGTACTGTTCATTAAAGAAAGCTCATTTGTAATGCCGAAACAGCCGTCAGCAATAATAATACCGCCCGACTTTACATATTCAGCAAGCCTTTTTGCAGTTTTTTCACCTATAACAGCCTGATTGTTTAATATAAGCACCTTATAATCATTAAAATTTTCTAAGGTGGCAACATCGCACCTGATATTATTTTTTAAAAATGCTTTATATGCCCCAAAAATAGAAAGATTATATATATTTTGTTCGGTATCGGGCACACCCGATATATTGCGAACAATATCCTCATTAATCGGGTCATACAAAACGGCTATATCACTTTTTACAGGTCTTATAACCCCCATATTTTTAAATATTTTTGAAAGCTCGGTTGCCGCTTCAAGCCGCTCGGTAGGTTGATTTTTATAATTCACAAGCCCCCTGCCAAGGGTTTGAAGTCCTTTATTAAACGGTCGCCACATCCAATAAATCAAGGATTTTGCGCCTGCCGAATACCCCTCCAAACACCATTGCTTAAGCTCATCAGGCTCCACACAGGTGGTTGGAGCAAAAGCCGATTGATTGTGGGTTTGCATTTCAGCAATCCAAAAACCGTCGCCCCTTGATGCAGAATAAAATCCATCAAAAATATTATGACGAAGGGCAGGCTCAAAGGTACCGTTTTTTTGTTTGGGGTAAAAGGACATACCTATTTCATCCACCGCCGATTTAAGACCATAATCATCCTGCGGGCGAAAATATAGTCCCAAGGGGGAGCTTTGGGCATAAACATTATCTGCCATTATTGGATGATTTTTATCCACCAAACGAACAGCATTATACCATTCTTTTACAATAATTCCCACCGATTCGCGACGAAATGCGTTATAATCGGCAACCGGCATAACGCTCATCCACTTCCATTTTTCAAAGGAAATTTGAGAAAAATCGGTATATGTATGCTCCCAGGCTGAATTCAGATTTTCAATTGTGCCATACTTGTTTTTAAGCCAGTTTTGAAACTCATTAAGGGTATATTCATCAAAAGAGCGGAACATAGTTTCATTAAAAATATCATAGGAAAGCAGTGCGGGAAAGTCTTTATACGCTTCTGCCGCCGCCTTGAAATGGTCTAAAACCAATTCTTTTACTTCAGGATGATAATAGTTTAAAAATCCAAAGCTGTTCTGACCGTATTCACGATGACCGTTTTCATCTATAGCGTAGTATTCATCCTTCATTAAAAAATCGGGAGCATATTCCATTGATGTAAGCTGACCTGCAAGCTCCATAACAATTTTCAGGCTATGCTTTTCAGCAAGCTCCAGTACCCTTTTGCCGGTTGCAAAGGGATAGTCGGGACCCCTTTCCTCCCACCAGAAACAGGCAGGCCAAACAACTACAGTGTTAAAACCGCTTTGTTTCATCTGCAATAAATTATTTTCAATTGAAGTCAGGCTATCCTCACGGGTGATTTTAAAAACACTTCCATAATTAAATCTGCTATTCATACTTTTACCCCCTTACTGATTTTATATTATCACAAAAAGCTTGCCACTTCTTTCACTTTTTTACATAAAACTATTGCTTTTTTTAGATTTTAGGATTATATTTAAATAAAAATCGAAAGAAAGTTTTAAAATGAGCATAAAAAAATTTGAAAAAGATATACTTGGCGGCAAATCTCTTCATATACAAAAAAAGTATGGGGATTTAAGCTACCCCATACACAGACACGAATATTTTGAGATTATTTTTTACTGTGGAACCAAAGGCAAATGCATTTTAAACGGCGCGGAATATACAATACAGGATAATGCAGTTTTCTTTTTGACTCCCGAGGATTTTCACCTGATTGAAACCGAAAATATAAAATCGGCATATTCTGTAAAGCTTTCATTTTCCAAGGAGATAATCGACCCAAAAATGGGGGAATTTTCGCCTATTTCAGCAAAGGTTTTATATTCTCCAAATGATTTTTTCATTAGCGCAATAAATGAGCTTTTAAAAATATCAGAGCTTGAAGCTCCCCAAATTAAAAACAAAAAATATCATTTACTAAATGCTCTGCTTATTGAAATTATAGAGAATGGGCAGACTGCAGGCGGGGCAAACACCTATATGCACCCACTTATAGGTAAGGTTATGATGTTTGCTTTAACCGACCCTTCAAAAAAAATCAGTCTTGAAGCTGCGGCAAAAATGTGCCATATATCCCCTGCATATTTTTCGCACATTTTTCACGCGCAAACCGGCACGCGCTTTAAAGAATGGTTGAACGAAATTAAAATTGAGCACGCCTGCCGCCTTTTGGAAAACACACAGCTTTCGGTGCTTGAAATATCCCTTGAATGTGGCTTTAGCAGTATATCCCACTTTGGAAAAATTTTCAAAAGTACAGTTGGTATGACACCTAAGGAATATAGGAAATATGAGTAAAATAAAAGACTGCTTCAATTGATATGCACCCCAAAAGTTAGACACTTTTGGAGGTGCATATTTTTTATGGGTAAAGCAGGAAGAAAAAACAAAGTTTATAGTGCAGAATTTAAAATAGGTGTTATAATAGATATGCGAGAACACCACCTTGGGTATCGAGAAACGGCACGAAAATACGATTTAGTAAGGCAATCTGAAACAGCAGCAGCTTCAATGT